>JAFDFW010000065.1 GCA_019309605.1 Deltaproteobacteria bacterium
GCCAGTGCCAGCGCCAGCGCCAGCGCCAATGTCAGCGTCACTCGTCGAGGCCGTATTCTTGGCGGTGCGTCGCCAAGTACTCGATGTAGTACTCCGCGGGCTTCTGCCCTTCGATTTCGCCTGCTTCGGCCGCGGCCGTCAGCTGCTTCATCAAATCGCCTAGGCGTTTCGAAGGTGGGACGCCAAACGCTTCCATGACGACCGTGCCCAATCCCTTGGGCAGCGGCGCCACTTTGTCGTCCTCTTCTTGCAAGTCGCGGATTCGCTTTGCCAGTAGGCTGATCTGGCGGACGCCTCGGCGGCGCTTCTCCGCGCGCTTCGTCGTGATGTCGGCGCGGCTCAAGTCCAGCAAGTCGCGGAGGCCTTCGGTCATTTGTTTGTAGAAGCGCCGGACGGCGGCGTCGGTCCAGCCTTCGTCGTATTGGGCGGCGCGGAGGTGGTGAAGGATGAGGAAGTGCACCCGTTCGTGTTGGGCGCCTTCGAAGCCGAGACGATCGGAAACTCGTTTGCGGAACATGGCGGCGCCCACTTCAGCGTGACCGTGGAACGTGACATTGCCGTTGTCGTCGATGTGGCGCGTCTTGGGTTTGCCGATGTCGTGGAGCAGCGCGCCCCAGCGGACCTCGACGCGCGGGACCGATTGCTTCACGACCTGCTTGGTGTGCAACCAGACGTCCTTGTGGCGCCACTCGTTATCGCCGAAGCCGACCATTGCCGCGACCTCGGGAAGCCAGGCGTCGAGGCAGCCCACGGATTCGACTGCGTCGAGCCCGGGCTCCGGATGCTTCGACGTGAGCAGGCGGTCCATGTGTTCGCGGAATACAGACTGCGGGACCGACCGCCATTCGGCAGGGCTGGGGCGCTCGGGCTTCTGGCCCAGCAAGGCCGGATCGCCGCCCACGTCGGCCGCCCACCTCAATGCTTCAATGGCCCGATCGGGCGTCGCCTCTCGCGCTACGGACATCGTTCAGCCTAGTATATCGCTTAGCGCCCCGACGAGACGCTGATTCTCCTCGGGGGTGCCAATCGTGATCCGGATGCAGCTTCGGAGCCGCGAATCACCGGTCAAAAACTGCCGCACCGCAATCGCCCGATCCAATAGGGCCGCGCATAGCTCCGGAACGTCGCCGGTGTACTGCACGAGCAGGAAGTTGGCGTCGCTCGGGAAGCATTGCAATGCCTCGTACGCGGTGAGCTCGGTCGCAAGTCGTTCGCGTTCGGCGACAATGCTCGTGATGCCGTTTTCGAGAAATGGTGCGAGGTCGGTCAACGCCAGCGTTGCGATGACCTGCGACACCGTGTTCAAGTTGAAGGGCTGACGCACCTTCTCGAGCTCTTGCGATAGAGCTTCGTGGATGCGCACCCAACCGACCCGAATGCCGGCAAACCCCACCTTCGACAAGGTGCCCATCAGCGCGCAGTGAGGGCGCTCCTCCGCAAACGTCGCGAACGACTGTCCTGAGTAAGCGCCGTAGGCTTCGTCGATGATGTGTAGCGTGCCGGGGAATGTGTCGACCAGTCGTTCGATCTTGTCGCGCGAAAAACAATTACCAGTCGGATTGTTGGGGCTGGCGTAGTACACGATGTTTGGGTTCGTGCGCCCGAGCGCATCGGCCATGCCGTCGGCGTCGAGATCCCATGCTCCGTCCAGGGGCACGCCCACCGGTTCCCAGCCGTGTGCGCGACTCGTCATGCGGTACATCACGAAGGTCGGGTCCGGGAAGACGACGACTGGGCGTTGGGCGCCGGTTCGCGGTTGCGACATCGCCGTTGCCAGCAATGCGATGAGTTCGTCCGACCCAGTGCCGAGGACGTACTCGTCTTGGCTTCCGCCAAGTCCACGAGCCAACGCCTCGCGCAGCTCTCTCGCTCGCCCATCGGGATATCGACGCAATTCGGTCGCGTGCAACGCCGCCGCAATTCGCGCACGCGCCTCGGGAGGCAAGGGGAAAGGGCTCTCGTTGGCGTCGAGCTTCACCGCCGGCGGGGCAGGGGGCACTCGGTACGCGGATAGTTCATCCAACTCGGGCCGAAATAGCGATTTCAGGGATTCGATCGACATGTGGACTCACCGGTCGGGCCGAGTCATTGCATGCCGTGGGCCGGTGTAAAGCGGTCGCCCAGAGTCAGTGAATCAGTGCAAAACCTGGTCGGCGTGCTCTCGCGCCTCTTCGAGGGCACGGCTGACGACGTGGGCATCCTTGGCGTCGGGGCGTGCCTCGAGATAGGCGGCCAGATCCTCCGAGGCGGCTCCATAGGTGTGCAAGGCGTGGGCGAGCAGACCTCGGTCGCGGCGGTGCTCGGGCGCCTGGGTCAGCTCGACCAAGTGGTCGCACGCGAGCATCGCCCGCGCGTAGTCCCCCTGGCGACGATGGGCGTTCTTTAGGTTCGCCAACATGCGAATCGTGATCGTGAGGCAGTCCACAGGCTCGAGGTAACTCGGATGCAGCGCCATCTCTGCTCCGAGAAATTGAGCCGCGAGCTTTCGCAAGCCGTCACCGTCGAGAAGCTCGCCACCGTGGAAGGGGTCTTGATAGACACCGCCCGGACCGCCTACGCGAACCAAGAAGTGACCCGGGAACCCAACGCCTTCGACTTCCATGCAAGCCCGTTCACCGACCGCCATGGTGAGCACCGAAAGTGAAATCGGAATCCCCCTGCGGCGAATCAGGACCTTGTCGAGGTAGCTGTTGTACGGGTTGTAGTAGTCGTCGCGCTCGCCCTCGAAGCCGAGCTCCTCGAAGAGCAACTCCGCGAGGATTCGCCCGTCACGCTCCGGCGTGGAACGGAGGCCGCGTCGGATCAATGCTTCGGCGCCAAGGCCATCGAGGCCGCGCCGCATCGCGTGCTCATCGAGCAGCGGGTCGGCTTCCCTGGCAATGAGAATGGCAGCGTCCTCGACCCGTGCGTTGGGACGTTGAAGCACTGACACCAGGGGATCTACGCTCGCCACGATTCTAACCTTGCGCTGAAGTAGATTGACTCATCGAGTGCTGCTGTCGAGCCGAGCAGTGTGCTACACCGGCTTTGATCACAAGCCTATGTGGTGTTCCAATGCTTGACGAATTTCTGCACACGTTGGAGCACGGCCCACAGTACTGGGCCTACACGCTCGTCGTTGCCGCCGCCGCGATCGAATATGTGTTCCCGCCAGCCCCGGGAGATACGGTCGCTCTCTTTGCGGTTACGATGGCCGTTCGAGCACAATTAAGTTGGGTGTTCGTGTACTTCTCGATGACCTTGGGCGCGCTCTTGGGTGGGCTCGCGGCGTGGGGTTTGGGCCTGTGGCTCGCGAACCACGAGGAGAGCTGGCCTTCGCTCTTGAGAACCCCGGGCGCCACACGCGCTCTCGACGCAGTGCGTCGTGGCTACGAGCGACACGGCGCGATGTACCTCGTCGTCAACCGTTTCCTTCCGGCGCTTCGAGCTTTCTTTTTCGTTGGCGCGGGCCTGTCCCGCATGAACGTTGGCCCGGTGATCGTCTTTGGAGGCATCTCCGCCGCGCTTTGGAACGCGCTGCTGATGGGAATCGGTTACTCCGTCGGCAACAACTGGGACGCGTTGCTCGGCTTGGGCGAACGCTACGCCGGAGCGACGTTGCTCCTCATCGTCATCGTGGCGGTTGGCGTGATCGCCCGCTTCGTTTGGGACAACAGACGCGCTTAGCGCTTGCGGTTCTCGATCGGCGCGTCGGCCTTCACCATGGAGCGCACGAGCTCACGGTTCATCCGCGCAATCCACCGCAGGCTCACGCCCTTGGGACACGCCTCTTCGCACTCGCCGTGGTTCGTGCAGCCGCCGAAGCCTTCGGCGTCCATCTGCGCGACCATCTTGCGGGAGCGGTCTTGCCGTTCGGCTTGCCCCTGCGGCAGCAACGAGAGGTGAGAAATCTTGGCAGCGGTGAAGAGGCTGGCGGAGGCGTTGGGACAAGCCGCGACACAAGCGCCACAGCCGATACACTCGGCCGCATCCATGGCCTGGTCGGCGATCTCTTTGGCGATCGGCATCTCGTTAGCCTCTGAGGCGCTTCCGGTTCGGATCGAGATGTAGCCACCGGCTTGGATGATGCGGTCGAACGCCGTCCGGTCGACGACCAGATCCTTGAGGACGGGGAATCCGCTCGCCCGCCAAGGCTCGAGCCAAATCTCGTCGCCGTCGTTGAATTGACGCATGTGGAGTTGGCAGGTGGTCGTGAGCTTCTGCGGCCCGTGAGCGACGCCGTTGATCACCATCCCGCAGGTGCCACAGATGCCCTCTCGGCAGTCGTGGTCGAACGCGATCGGCAACTTGCCGTTTTCGATCAGCTCTTCGTTGACGACGTCGAGCATTTCGAGAAACGACATGTGCGTCGTGATGTCGTTTGCCTTGTGGGTCTCGAAACGACCGGAGTCGTTCGGCCCGTCTTGGCGCCACACGTGGAGAGTCAGATTGAGTAGTTCTTCGCTCATCGATAGGCCCCTTACTTGTAGCTCCGCTTGGTGGGCTTGACGTACTCGAAGGTCAGCGGCTCCTGGTTGAGCCGGGGCTCGCCCGGATTTCCGGTCCACTCCCAGGCTGCCACGTAGCTGAAGTGCTCGTCGTCCCGGAGAGCCTCTCCGTTCTCTTCGTGCTCTTCGCGGAAGTGACCGCCACAGCTTTCCTCGCGCTTCAAAGCGTCCAGGCACATCAGCTCGCCGAGTTCGAAGAAGTCCGCCACGCGGCCGGCTCGCTCGAGCGTCTGGTTGAGCTCCTCGCCGGTTCCCGTGATCTTCACCTCGCGCCAGAACTGGTCGCGGAGCGTCGGAATCTCGCGGAGCGCTTGTTCGAGGCCCTCTTTGTTGCGTGACATGCCGCACTTGGTCCAGATGATCCTGCCGAGCTTGCGGTGGAAGTACTCAGGCGCATGCTTGGGATCGGGGGCGTTCATCAACTTCTGAACGCGCTCCTCGACGGCCTTGACCGCCCCGGCCACATCAGCGTGGTCGTCCGCCAGCGGGGGCAGCGTCCGAACCTCGCCAAGGTAGTTGCCCACTGTGAAGGGCAGCACGAAGTACCCATCGGCCAGACCCTGCATCAGGGCCGACGCGCCGAGGCGGTTTGCTCCGTGGTCGGAGAAGTTCGCTTCGCCGCCGGCGAAGAGCCCCGGGATCGTCGTTTGCAGGTTGTAGTCCACCCAGAGGCCACCCATCGTGTAGTGCGTGGCCGGGTAGATGCGCATCGGCGTCTTGTAGGGGCTGTCGCCGGTGATGCGTTCGTACATATCGAAGAGATTACCGTAGCGCTCCCGAATCATCTGCTCGCCGAGGCGACTGATCGCATCGTCGAAGTCGAGATACACTCCTCGCCGTTCGCCATCGACCTCCGGCCCCACGCCCAGTCCATCGTTGGTCACGTTGAGCGCGTTACGCGAAGCCACGTCGCGCGGAACGAGGTTGCCAAATGCGGGATAGCGCTCCTCGAGGTAGTAGTAGCGGTCGGCCTCGGGGATGTCCTCGGGCCTCTTCGTGACGTCTTCCTTGTTGCGGGGTACCCAGACGCGTCCATCGTTACGGAGCGACTCGCTCATCAGCGTCAGCTTCGACTGATAGGCGCCCGCCTGCGGGATGCAGGTTGGATGGATTTGCGTGTAGCAGGGGTTCGCAAACGCCGCGCCGTGCCGGTGCGCGCGCCAAACCGCGGTGCAGTTGCAGCCTTTGGCGTTGGTCGAGAGGTAGAAGACGTTGCCGTAGCCGCCCGTGCACAGCACGACCATGTCGGCGATGTGCGGGCTGACCTGGCCGGTCTTCATGCAGCGTGTGACGATGCCGCGCGCCCGGCCATCGTGAATGATCACGTCGAGCATTTCGGTGCGCGAGAACATCTCGACCGTGCCGGCCTCGATCTGGCGACTCAGAGCCTGGTACGCGCCGAGCAACAACTGCTGTCCCGTCTGCCCGCGGGCGTAGAACGTGCGAGACACCTGGGCGCCGCCGAAGGAGCGGTTGCCGAGGAGGCCGCCGTACTCGCGCGCAAAGGGAACGCCCTGTGCGACCGCCTGGTCGATGATCTGCGTGCTGAGTTCGGCGAGACGGTAGACGTTCGACTCGCGAGAGCGGAAGTCGCCGCCCTTCACGGTGTCGTAGAACAAGCGATAGACGCTGTCGCCGTCGTTTTGGTAATTCTTGGCGGCGTTGATTCCGCCCTGCGCGGCGATGCTATGCGCGCGTCGGGGGCTG
Source organism: Deltaproteobacteria bacterium (assembly GCA_019309605.1). Classification (GTDB taxonomy): domain Bacteria; phylum Myxococcota_A; class Polyangia; order Polyangiales; family Houyiibacteriaceae; genus SG8-38. Next base: position 6,195 of record JAFDFW010000065.1, read on the forward strand.
TCCTGATAACAGAAGCACTTGACGTTGTAGCCCATTTCGCCGAGCGACGCGGCCGCGGCGCCACCGGCGAGCCCGCTCCCTACGACGATGACGGTGTACTTCCGGCGATTGGCCGGCGCGACGAGCTTGTTGGCCTCTTTGTGCTTTTCCCAGCGGTTTTCGATGGGACCGGCCGGTTCGTTCGATCGAAGTTCCATGACGACCTTTACAGTGTGACGATCCCCGTGAGCACCGAAAGAGGGAACGACAGGTTCCCGATGGTGATCGCGGCCGAAATCGCGATGGCTGCATCGCGGCGATAGGAGTTGTAGCGAGGGTGGTTGGCGCCCAAGGTTTGGAATGCGCTGAAGATGCCGTGGAAGATGTGGAAGCCGAGCGCGAGATTGCCCGCGATGTACACGCTGGCGATCAATGGGTTCTGAAACCCTTCGACCACGTTTCGGTATACCTCACCCGGGTGAGCCGGAAGGATAGTGAAGTGCAACAAGTGGTAGACCACGAACAGAAGAAGAATCGGGCCTGACCAATACATCGTTCGCGCCGCGTAATCGGTCGCGAGGTCCTTTCGCTTCTCGTAGCGCGACCCCCGAGCCTGGCGGTTGCGAACCCATAACGAGAGCGCGGACGAGATGTGCGCGCCAAAGGCAAAGAGCAGAACCAATCGCGTTCCCCACACGAGAGGTGGCAAGCTCTGAAGCTTCTCGGCATAGCCGTCCATGGCTTCCGGCCCGAGGTAGAGGTTTAGGTTGCCCAGGAAGTGGCCGAGCGTGAAGCCGACGATGATGACCCCGGAGAGGGCCATGATCACCTTCTTACCGATGGTCGTTTGCTGGAGCGTTAGGGCTCGTTGCATGGGTTCTCCTCAGAGCCCGGCGTGCCGGGCGGCGGATTCATACATCCACCGGCCGGAGCTTGCCAACCGGCCGGAGCTTGCCACGTGGACGGCGGACAAATGGCGAGTGGAAAAAGCATGGGTTTCAGAGATCGGGGGGGTCGTAGTACTCAACGAGATCGCCGCGGAAGGTTTCGAGCACCGTGACGCCGTCTTCCTCGCTCACCAGGTAATTCGGCCCGATCGGCACCTTGCCGAGGCCACCGGGCGTATCGACGATGAGCTTAGGAAGCGCGATCCCGCTGACCCGCCCTTGAAGGGCCGCCATCAGTTCGATGCCACGCCGCACAGACGTCCGTAGATGCCCAGTTCCGCCGACTGGGTCCATTTGTAGAAGGTAGTAGGGCCGAACGCGTGACCGGACCAGCCCTCGGAATAGCGCTTCGAGCGTGCTTGGATCGTCGTTGACGCCTCGAAGCAGGACCGTCTGATTCATGACCGGCAGACCGGCATCCGCGAGGCGCGCGCAAGCTATGAAGGCCTCGTCGGTCAACTCTTTCGGGTGGTTGAAATGGGTCATGATCCAGGTGGCTTCGTGGCTTTCCCGGATGGCGCTGCAGAGTTCCTCAGTGATCCGCTGGGGGAGGGTAACCGGTGCCCGCGTGGCCAGGCGGACGTAGTCCACATGGTCGATCTCCCGAAGCCGGCGGAGCAATCGGGCAAGCCGGTCGGTCGACATCACACAGGGATCGCCCCCAGAGACGATGACATCGTGGACCTCCGGGTGCGCCTCGATCCACGCGAACGCGGGCTCGAGCGCCGCCATCGAGCGTGCCCCCCCGCCATCCCCAACGAGCCGCGATCGGGTGCAGAATCGACAATACACACCGCAGCGGTCGGTAGCGACCAAGAGGACGCGATCCGGGTAGCGCCGGATCAGATGAGGCGCGACCTCGTGGGCCTCCTCGCCCAACGGGTCGCGGAGGTCGCCTTTGACGACGATCGCCTCTTCGGCTCGGGGGATGCACTGCCGGCGAATCGGGCAATCGGCATCGGATGGGTCGCAGAGCGCGAGATAGTACGGGGTGATCGAAATAGGCAGCCCGGCGGCCATCGCGCGGCTGGCACCAATTCGTTCCGCATCGGTCAGGGTCAGGGCCTTGTCGAGGGCTTGCAAATCGGTTGCCGAGTGCTGCGCCTGCCAGCGCCAATCGCCCCAGTTGGACTCGTCAAAACAAGAGACCTCGCGAAAATTTAGCGGCAGCGAACGCACGGTGTGCAGCTTACTTCCTGTCCCGTCGGCGGCAACTCCTGTCGGCCCTGGACACGCCCTAGAAACATTGTCATATGGCAGTGACTGAGCTTGCTCGATGGGCGTTTTGCTCCCGGAGGGCCAAGACGAAAACGGAGAAATTATGGCGATCCGCAACCCCCGCCCGTTCGACGTCGAGTACATCGAGAACCCAACCCAGCCCGAGTTACGCGAGCTTGCGATCGCCAACACCCCGTGTGTTCAGCAGACCGCGGTTGGCAGCATCAACAAGGTGTCGCGCAACAAAGCGCGTATGGCCGGGTACACGTACATCATCGACACCCAAGATCGATGGAGCCATCAACTCATCGACGGCTTTACACGCCCGAGGGCGCGAACATCGCCGGCATGCAGCAGATCCTCGCGTTCCCCCGTTCGGACGTGGAGACCGAGGAGCAAATCGCCGCACCGTTCGAGCCTGTCTTCCGGCTGTTCTACACGCCGGATCTGAAGCTCGACGATATGCCTGGCGGCCAGGCGATCATCGTCGACATGGAGAACTGGACGACTTACGTGATGGGCGCCGACTACTTCGGGGAGTCGAAGAAGGGCATCCTTCGCATGCTCAACCACTACGTGTATCAAAAGGGTGGGCTCGTTCTGCACGCTGGCGCCAAGGCCGTCACCGATTCGGATGGCAGCAAGCTCACTATGACGATCATGGGTCTCTCCGGCACCGGCAAGACCACCACCACGTTCTCGAAGCAAGGCGACATCACCGAACCGATTCAGGACGACATGGTGGCGCTTTGGCCGCATGGCGCGCTCTCGATCACGGAGAATGGCTGCTTCGCCAAGACCGACGGCCTGTCGCTCGAGACCGAGCCGGTCCTGTTCACGGCGACCAGCGGACCCGAGGCCTGGATCGAAAACGTATTCCTCGAAGCCGACGGCTCGTTCCACTTCACCAAGAGTGTGCTCTCGGTTGACGACGTCACGCGCCTTCGCGACATCCTAGTCGGCACCGGCGCAAACGCGGAGAACGTGGACAAGTACATTTCTGGCGAGGTTAAGGTCGACGATGTGGTCGACAGTCACGGCATCCCCGCGGACGGCTGGGATTTCGTGGTCTGGACGCAAAACGGCCGCTCGATCGTGCCGATGAGCTCGATTCCTGAAGCCGCCGACCTTCATGACATTCCGCGGGTCAAGTCGATGGGCATCCTGAACCGCGACGAAGGCTACGACGCTGCGATGCCCGGCATCGTGCGCTTCACTTCGCCCGAGCAGGCAGCCGGCTACTTCATGCTTGGCGAAACCTCGAAGACCAGCGCGGCTGGCAAGGATCGCGGTAAGACCCGTTCGCCATTCACGCAGCCGTTCTTCCCGGCGAAACACGGGCTTCAGGCCAAGCGGTTCGC
>JAFDFW010000495.1 GCA_019309605.1 Deltaproteobacteria bacterium
CCGCCGACGTGATCCAGATGAAGGTGCGTGATGAAAACCTTATCCAGCCTGGCGGGATGCACGCCCAGGGCGAACAGGTTTCCGACCGTTCCACCGCCCACGTCAAAAATGAAGACGTCACCATTCCCCAGCTCGACCAGAAGACAAGATGCGCCCTGGCCAATGCGAAGCGGAGCGGGACCCCAGGAACCGCAGGCTGTGATTCTCATCTCGTTGTCAGCCAGTGTCTCTTGCCCCGGAATGTAGTGCTCGGGGTATTCCTTCAAGGCAGCGCCCTCTGTGGAGATTACTGGTGTCTTCGTGATGGGCTTTCCGCTGAGAGGCAATGGGTAGCCACCCGGAGTGGTTCCCGGTTCTCTAGGGAAGCGGTAGCCCGCTGTTCCTGCAGTGCACGCCACGAAGGGCAGGGCTAGGGCGAGCGTAAGCGCAAACAGCCGATAGTTTCTGATCGTCCTGTTGGGGTGCATTGTTGGTACTCCAAACCTGAAGATGGAATCGACAGGCGGCCCTCACAGCAATCTCAAACGGCCTTGGTCGAGTCTGAGAATCGGAACTAGTACCACACGACCCAGATTGAGCGGAAAGTAAGATTGTCACACACGCTGTTTGTATGCGCGACCGATACGAGCGGCCCTCGAGTTAGGGAGAGCGCTTCCAAAGGAACAGCCCCGCCGAAGCCGGGCTCGGTTCACGCCGCACGCAAGAAGGCCCCGAGACCATTCGTGATCTCGGGGCCGGCGTCCCTAATCACTCCGAGTTGGAACCAAGTCGTGGCGTTCCCCACGGATTGGGAGGGGCTTCGAAGGCTGGCGGCGTGACACTCACTTCTTCAACTGGAACTCGTAGTCCGTCCCGTGCTCCCTGTTGAAGTCGGCGTAGATCTTCCTCGCGACCGCATCCACCTCGTCCGGGAATCCATCGAGCACCCACTCGGGGGTCTGGTAGCGATCCTCGCCTGCTGAGATCTGCTTCTCTTGCAGCGGGGGCAACGGGTAGTACTCGGGGTTGGGGACCGCGATCCGTGTACGCACACCATCCTTGGTGACGTTCCACACCATGAAGTCCCGCGCGTAGTCCACCGGGCCGTCGTAGACCTGCTCGACGGTACGAATGGTGGCCGGGAGTGTGTCGAAGTCGTTTTGGAAGTGGTACGCGACAGCGTGCTTGGGCCGTGTCATCGCCATCACCTTGCCGAAGAACGCGGGGTTGGCGTGGATTGTCGTCATGGCATTCAAAGCCTCCTGCCCGGAGAATTTCCACTTCGCGACCGCCGTGTCGGGCATGAAGATCGACTCGTGAATGGAGAGGTCCACGCCCTGGGTGTGCTCGATCCACCATTTGTTCGGGAGCGTATCCCCGGAGAACGCCAGCTTCAGGCCGTTCCATTCCAGAATGAAGCTGGCGGACTGCTCAAAGTGAACAGCAGGGATGCTCCGGATCACCACACCGTTGTCCTCGTAGATGACCCCGTTGATCTTCGACCAATCGTACTCCGTGACTTCGATGCTCATCGACCGCGTGTCAATGGTGCCGACCAGGGTGCCGGTCATCCATGCCCACATGTCGAGCATGCTGTCCATCGCTGCTTTGGTACCCCACTCAGGACGCGTGCCTCCTCCTCCCGGCCCCCAAACTCGTAGGGGTACGGACCGGTTGTTCTGAGGGCCATAGATGAAGAACGCTGGGAGGTCCCCCATATGGTCTGCATGCAGGTGCGTGAGGAACACCTTGTCGAGGTAGTCCAGCGGAATGCCGAGGGCGTAGAGCCGCTCCATGGAACCTGTCCCCATGTCGAAGATGAACTTGTCGCCGTTGCCGAGCTCGATCAGGAAACAAGCCGCAGCCTGCTTGAGCCTCGGCATCGGCATCCCTGAGCCGCACGCGATGACGCGCATCTCGTCGGGATCCAGGTCCTCGGTGCCCGGGTAGTAGACCTCATGCGAAGGAGAAGCCTTGGTAGGCGACCATTCCTTGGGTGCGGCGTGAGACACTTCCGCAAGTCCGGGCGGTTTTCCGTTGCGCCCGTCCGAGTGCCCCCACAGATAGATCATCGCCCCAATCAGGACGACGAACGCCCCGATCCCCAAAGTCTTCAGTGCACTCATTGGTTTCTCCTCGCAGGCGCGATAGCCCGGCGACCCAGTGCACGGCAAGTGGAGAGGTGTAATCAAGAGAAAATGCCCGGCCGAAGCCGGGCTTGGATGGCGCTGCATACAACAAGGCCCCGAGACCATTTGTGATCTCGGGGCCGGCGTCCCTAGCGGGGTTTGAACCCTGTTGAGGATGTGACGGGCATCCTTGGGAAGTAGGCGACGTCCTCCTAGTTGCCGTGCTCCCACTGAAGTCATGTCGGGGCGGCGCTAGGGCCCGAAAACACGGGAAAAAGCACTTGCCGTGCGGCCTCATCACTCTTGATACGGAATCTCGGCCCCTGGGGCCGAGATTGGCACTTCGCATGAAGGCCACGGCCCGAGATCGGTCTGTACCGTCTTCGGGTGTAGGGGTGTAGCCCCTAGACGAGCTAGACGAGGCTGTCGGCGCGCAGCTTTTCCATGAGGGCTTGCGCGACTTCTGCTGGCGAGCCTTCGAGGAACTCGCAGCTGCCCTGAACCTGGGGAACAAACTGTTTCGAGAGAACGACCTTTGCTGTCAGATCATCCGCTGACAGGCCCAGGTCGCCTACCGCTACGACCGTCGGCTTCTTTTTGCGGGCGGCCATCTTGGCGCGCGCCGTCGGGAAGCGGGGCTCGCCGAGCTCGTTGCTGATGGTGACGACGGCGGGCGTGTTTCCTTCGACCACTTCGTCTCCGTCCGGGGTGACGCGCGTGACCTTGACCGTGTTCCCGTTCACTTCGATCGCGCGGGCGAGAGGCACCACGGACATCTCGAGCGTTTCGCCGATCAGTGCGGGCACGACGCCTTGGTCGTCGTCGGAGGCCTGTCGGCCGCAGAACACCAGGTCGGCGCCGCCGCTGGTGCGGATATACGCCGACAGG
>JAFDFW010000496.1 GCA_019309605.1 Deltaproteobacteria bacterium
GCGGTACGCAAAGGCGACGACTATGTGCTCAACGGCACCAAGATGTGGATCACCAACGGAGCGGTGAACGACACCGAGCTCGGCGACACGTTCCTCGTGTACGCGCGTGTCGAAGGTAGCCCTCACAACCAGCTCTCGATGTTCATCGTTGAAAAGGGGTTCGCTGGTTTCAGTCTAGGTCAGAAAATCAAGGGCAAGCTGGGCATGCGGGCGTCGACTACCGCAGAGCTCGTGTTCGAGGATTGCGAAGTTCCTGCGGAGAATCTGGTAGGGGCTGAAGGAGCTGCGACGCTTCACATGATGCGCAACCTCGAGCTCGAGCGTCTGACTCTCGCCGGGATGAGCCTGGGGATTGCTCGCCGGTCGATCGAGGTCATGAATCGCTACGCGAGCGAACGGACTTCGTTTGGCAAGCCGCTGCGCGAGTTCGGACAGATCCAGCGCTACATCGCGCAATCCTACGCGGAGTACATGGCAGGCCGCGCGTATGCCTATTACACCGCGTCGACGATGAGCTTGAACGCTCCCGGTAACCGTCTCGATTCCGACGGCGTGAAGTTGTTCACCTCGACGATGGGCAAGGAGGTCGCCGACCGCGCGATCCAGGTGCTCGGCGGCTATGGCTACGTCGCTGAGTACTCCGTCGAGCGGCTGTGGCGAGACGCCAAGTTGCTCGAGATTGGGGGCGGAACGCTCGAAGCACACCAGAAGAACATGTGCCGCGAGCTCAGCCGCACCGAACGCATTTTGTGAGAAGGGGGGAATAGGACGTAGTGACGCAAGAAGCCGTAGCCAGCGATATGCCCAGTCCACCAGTTGACCTTCCGGTTCTCGGAAAGTTCGCCGGCTACGATGTTCTCGGTCGTCTTGCGCTTGGCGGGATGGCGGAGATTCTTCTCACGCGTCACACCAACGCCGACGGCGACCAGCGCTTTCTAGTAGTAAAGCGGATTCTTCCGCACTTCGAACAGGACAACGACTTCGTCCAGATGTTCCTCGACGAGGCGCGCATCGGGATGCAGCTCAAGCATCCGAACATCATCCAGTTCCATCAGTTCGGCGCGGACGAAGGGTCGCACTTCATCGTGATGGAATGGGTCAACGGAGTGCCGTTGGGCCGGATGATTCGCAAGGCCCGCAAGTCCGGCGGAGTGGGCTTGCCAATTGCTATTCGCGTCGGCGTCGACGTGGCGCGCGCGCTTCACTACGCTCACATCGCGAACGACGAGCACGGTGAGCCATTCAACATCGTTCACCGCGACGTGTCACCGCACAACATCATGATTGGCTACAGCGGCGCCGTGAAGCTACTGGATTTCGGTATCGCCAAGGCGGATCACCGCGCGCACAAGACCCAAGCCGGAGTGGTCAAGGGCAAGTTTGCGTACATGGCGCCCGAGCAATGCACGGCGGGCCAGGCGGACCATCGTCTCGACATCTTCGCGCTGGGAGTCTGCTTGTTCGAGACGCTCACGGGGCGATCGCTCTACCGGAGGCAGACTGAGGCCGCGACCATGCGGGCCGTCATCATGGACCCGGTGCCGTCACTCAAAGACGTTATGCCGGACGTTGCCGACGAGCTCGATCAGATCCTTCAGAAGGCGCTCGCGAAAGAGGCCGGCGATCGCTTTGCCAGCGCCGAGGAGTTTGCTAACGAGCTCGAGCGCTTCGGCAAGGAGAACAAGCAGTTCGCCACGCAGAGGGAGGTCGCCGACTTCATCAAGAAGGTCTTCCCGGAAGAGTTCACGCGCGGTCCACGGGTTGATACCGTGCCGTTTGGCGCCTCCATCACGCTCGACATGCATCACGCTAATGCGTCGGCTTCCTCGGACTCGTCGAAGTCGTACGTGTCTCAGATGCCGGGGGCCATTCGGGAGCTCGAGATCGACGGAGCGGGGGCGGGCCTCGATCTGGGGCATCTGCTCGATGCGCCGATCGTCGCACCGCTGCCTCCGCCTGAGGCGGCGCCGGCGGCCGAGGACCCACAACACAACTCAGTCAGCGTCCGACGCGGGACGCTCCCAAGAAGATCCCCAAGCGGGCGGCAGCGAGAACGGGCCACGTCGGCCCGAAGAGGCCGTCTAGCTTTGGTTGGAAGCAGATGGCGGTGCTCATTTTGCTCGTGCTCGGCGGCACGGCGGTGGCCTACGAGCAAACCGACATCGTCAAGGATGTGGTGGGGCGCGTCGAGGTCATGTTCGAGGACAAGGGCCCACCCGAGGTCGCCGTCGATGACAATCCGCTTCTGCGCCAGCACGGGGCGCGCATCCTGGTCGCGTCTTCCCCGCCCGGTGCCACGGTTTTCCTAGACGGAAAAGAGCAGGGCGTGACGCCGGTGGCACTGACGGGGTTGATGCAGGGCGACTACCGGGTTCGCGTCGAGGCGCCCGGTTTTGCGTCGTGGTCGACCAAGGTCGAAGTTGCCCACGGCGAGACCGCTGGCGTGAGAGCTCCTCTTCTTGGCAAGCTAGGTGGCGCGAAGCCAGGCGCATTTGGCCGCGTGAACATCGAAACGACGCCTCCGTCGGATGTCTACGTGGCCGGGGATCTGATTGGGCGGACCCCGATGGAGAATGTCTACGCGCCGCTTGGGCGTGTGACGCTCGACTTCGAGCTCGGCGACGGCCGGAAGGTCAGCCGCCAGGTCAAGGTCAAGTCCGATGGCATCGCCCGGGCACGCTTCGACCTCACCCAGCGTTAGGCGCCCGCTTCCTCGCGTAGCCGAACGTAGCTTTCATACCGTTCGCGGTCGACGTTGCCTGCGTTTACCGCGTCGATCACGCCGCATTGCGGCTCGTGCGTGTGGCTGCAGCTCCGAAAGGTGCACAGCGCACGGTAGGTCCTGAGCTCGGGAAAGCATCGGTCGAGATGCTCGATCGGCAGCGCCCAGGTCCCGAGCTCTCTGATCCCCGGCGTGTCCGCGAGGAATCCCCCTCGGGGGAGGGAGTACAGGGAGGCTACGCGCGTCGTGTGACGACCTTTGCCGTGATGGTCGCTCACGCTCGCGATGTTGAGATCGAGGTCAGGGAGGATGCGATTGATCAGGCTGCTCTTGCCTACGCCCGAGGGTCCGACGAAAGCCGAGATCTTGCCTTGCAGCGCTCCGGTCAAGGCGTCCATCCCTTCGCCGGTTCCCGCGCTCACCGTCAAGATGGGGTACCCAATCGACTCGTAGGCCTGCCGCCAGCTCAGGTCGTTGGGCTCGCGGAGATCGGCCTTGTTCATGACGATGACCGGGTCGATATCCTCGTGCTCGGCGATCACGAGGAAGCGGTCGAGGAGACGCGTATTGAGAACAGGTCGTCCGTGGCAGAACGTGATCATCAGTTGGTCGAGGTTCGCGACCAATACATCTTCTTTTTGGGGGCCTCTCCCAGGTTGCAATCTGGAGAAGCGGTTTCCACGAGGCAACACTTCGACGACGACGAAGCTCTGCTCGTCCGGCTGCGAAACCATGACCTGGTCGCCGATGACGCATAGGTCCGTCGTCCGCGGCGCGTTCTTGAGCCTCCCGCGCATTCGCGCCTGCACGACGTCTCCGTCGATGCGGACGTCGATGAACCCGGCGGTCGTTTCGTGATCAACGCGCGCAGGGAGTCCTGGTGGGAGATCCACGCGTGGACTACCTCGTCAGGAGCGTCGTGGTCGCGGAGGGTGTCGATCAAGATCTTTCTTCGGCGATCGAATTGTCCGCCGAAGATCCGATGTGGGCGGTGGGCTTTGTCAAGTGCGCGACCGCCGTACTCGATCGCTGCGCCGAGGTGGTTCGCCGCGTGCTCATACTCGAAGCGTTTGATGTGCTTGCGTTCGACGCGGGCGAACAGAAAACCGATCATCACGTCGTCAAAGCATCGATCGACGAAATCGTCGACGATCGCTCGCAACTTTGGCTCCCCACCGAGCTGTTCAAACAGACTCATCCGCGCGATGACCCTGATGCAATGTGGGGAGTCGATCAAGTTGCGTTGCCCCGATCCCTGCCTCCGAAGAGAGCAGGCGCCAAGAAAATCCGCCAAAAGAACCCCACTTCTAGTAAAGACAGTAGCAGCCATGGCCCAGGGTGATCCGGAGCTTGCGGAGCATGCGTTTAGGCTTTGCCAACAACTGCTTCGCATCGACACAACCAACCCGCCCGGCAACGAGTTGCCTGCGGCGGAACTGCTCGCCGACGAGTTGAGCGGCGCCGGTTTGGAGCCTCTTGTGTTGGAGAGCGCGCCTGGCCGGGGCAACGTGGTTGCCCGACTTTGCGGAACCGGGGAGAAGCCGCCTCTTCTTCTCACGGCGCACCTCGATGTCGTCGAGGCGGACCCGTCTGCGTGGGATCATCCGCCGTTCGGCGGCGAAGTGCATGATGGTTGCTTGTGGGGCCGTGGCGCCATCGACATGAAGAACATGGCTGCGATGTCGGTCGCCATCATCACTCGACTCGCACGGGAACGGCTAAAACCGAAGCGCGACCTGATCTTTGCCGGGGTGGCCGACGAGGAAGCGGGATGCCGGCATGGTTCGCTGTGGCTCTGCGAGAACCACACCGACCTCGTTCGCAGCGAGTTCGCGATCGGGGAGTGCGGGGGCTTCAACATCCAGGTTGCAGGCCAGAGCTTCTTCACCGTGCAGGTCGCCGAGAAGGGTGTGTGCTGGGTGCGCGCACGCGCCACGGGGGAGCCTGGTCACGGCTCCATGCCGCGCGAAGACTCGGCCGTAGTTCAGTTGAGCGAGGCGATTGCGCGCTTGGGGAAGCAGGGCTTGCCGCGCCATTCATCAGAGCCGGTTCGAGGCTTCTTCGGAGCGTTGGCGTCGCATCTGCCCGCGCCCATTCGGCCGCTGATTAAGATGCTGGGCAGCCCGACGTTTGGGCCTGCGATCCTCAACCTGGTGCCCGATCCAGGGGTGAGGCGCGCGTTTCGCGCACTGATGGGCAATACGGCATCGCCCACCGTGCTTCGCGCCGGCAACGGGACCAATGTGATTCCCGGTTTCGCCGAGGCCGAGATCGATGGTCGTATCCTTCCGGGGCAGACCAAGGACGACTTCCTGCGCGAGCTGCGCGAGGTGCTGGGAGCAGACATCGAGCTCGAGGTGATGCATACCTTGCCGCCGATGGTCACCGAACCCAAAGAGTCGTCGCTGTACTCGCTGATCCACGAAGTCATGGCGGAGCGTGCGCCGGACGCGCCCCTGGTGCCGTTTGCGCTGCAAGGGTTCACCGATGCCAAGGCGTTCACGGCGATTGGCGCCAAGTGGTACGGTTTCGCGCCGGTCATGCTTCCGCCCACGCTGCGATTCTCCGATATGTTCCACGGACACAACGAGCGAATCCCGGTCGACGGGTTGGCGTGGGGGACGGAGACCTTGATGCAGGTCGTGCGGCGCTGCGTTGACGCCTAGTGTGCGGATCTTTTTCCTTGTGGTCGGCTTACGTCCTCGTCGCTCCGCTGCGAGGCACATGAGTGCCTCTCACTACGCTTCTGTGGGCGCGCTCGACCACAAGAAAAAATCTCTCGCACACTAGGTTTCGCCTCTTGGCCTTCGAATCCTGTAGTTCATCCTTCCCATTGCGGCGAAGATCGACGAACCTCCTCTTCCTCGATTGGGATGGGATTGCAGAAGCGTCTTCACGACAGCGAGATCTTCCTGGACCTGGCTGCCAGCGATCTGCACGGTTTGGTCCAGCAGGCCGTGGACGAGCTGGTTCGCTGCGCGAAGCTCACTTCCCGTCAACGCCAAGCGATCCAAAGCACGCTCGCCGAGCGGGGTGAGGGAGAGCTCCAGGACCTCGGCAGCGGCGTCGGCGTTCTCCGTGTGCGCTACGAAGCCCAGAATGGAGACGTCTACCGTTGTGCGCTGATCCGCGTTCCGGAAGGCGTTCGGGCAAGCGACCACGAAAAGGTTCACTACGTTTGGCTGATCGTCGCACCCTACGGCGTTTCGACTCCGCCTAACGAGGACCTCGAGCCGTTCGGATGGATGTTACACGACGAGCGGTTCAGCGCGTCGATCATCGGCGCGAACGATCCGATGCAAGTGCTTGCGACGTACCAACTCTACTTGGAGTACGTCGAGGCGCCGCCTGATGAGCGACGGCCCTCGCTCGTTCCGACCTACCCAAGCGTGCCACCACCCGACTCGGGATTCGCCTCAGGGCTCATCGCAGACGTTCGACGAAAGCTGCCTTTCTACCCGAGCGACCTCGTCGACGGGTTCAACATCAAGGGACTCGCGACAATCCTGTTCGTGTTCTTCGCGTGCCTCGCACCGTCCATTGCTTTCGGCGGTCTCCTCGCGTTTCTCACCGACGGCGAGATCGGGACGGTCGAAGCGATTCTTGCGACTGCGATCGGAGGCGTGGTGTACGCGCTCTTTTCCGGGCAGCCGCTGACGCTGCTCGGGACGCTGCTCGGGACCACCGGTCCCGTCACCATCTTCTTGGCCCTCCTCTATGTGCTTTGCCGCCAGCTCGGCGTGCCATTCCTTCCAGGGCTGTTTTGGATCGGCATGTGGACCGCGGCGCTCATGATGGCGTTGGCTCTGACCAATACGAGCCGCTACATCCGATTCTTCACACGGTTCACCGACGAGATCTTCGGGGCGCTGATCGCGCTGATCTTCATCACAGAAGCCTTCCGTGACATCTTTGGCGACATCTTCGGCTCCGAGGTGGCGACGAATGGTGAGCTACTCGCCCTGATCCTGGCGCTCGGAACGGTCATGATCGCTTTACAGCTCTCCCGCGTGAGGCAAAAGCCGCTGCTCACCAAGACGGTCCGGGAGTTCTTGGCCGATTTCGGGCCCACCATTGCGATCTTCGCGATGACGGCTGCAGCGTGGGCGATGCGGCCCATCGAGCTCGAGCATCTCGCCGTTCCGCGCGAGTTTGCGACGACGAGCGGCCGG
>JAFDFW010000497.1 GCA_019309605.1 Deltaproteobacteria bacterium
ACGGCTCGATTCACGACGCGCGCTTCGGTGACCTCGGCGGGGCCGAGGCGGTGTACGGAATCCTTCGCCTCATGGAGGGTGATTTCGCGCTCGAGCCCGATACGACGCCTGTCGAGGACGTCATCGGTATTCCGACGCACCACCTGCTGCTCGAAGCAATGCGCCGGCTCGACGAAGAGCAGCGCTGACACCCGCCAGGTGTTCAGCGCGCCGCTAGTTTGAGCCCGGCACCGCGTGGGATATGCTGCAGAGGTGCGCTTGTGTCATCAATGCGGCGCGTCGGTAGAAGATGCCGCGCGCTTTTGTCCCGCCTGCGGTGCCTCGTCTGACGACGAGCAGGCGGGAGGCGGGGCGGCGGATCCGCTCATCGGCCGCGTCGTCGGGGGCACCTACCTGTTGCAGGAGGTCGTGGGCGTCGGAGGTATGGGGCGTGTGTACAAAGCCGAGCAATCGACGCTCGGGCGCACCGTCGCAGTCAAAGTCATCCACCCCCATCTTCTTGGCGACGAGCAGACCGTGGCGCGCTTCTATCAAGAAGCGCGCGCTTCGAGCCGCCTAAACCACCCCAACAGCGTGAGCATCATCGACTTCGGCCGGACCGATGACGGGATTCTCTACCTTGCGATGGAGTTTCTGAGCGGCAAGGACCTGGCACTCGTGATGCACGAGGAAGGGCCGCTCGCGGTGGAGCGGGTGTGCAACATCCTGGTCAACACTCTCGACGCGCTCGGTGAGGCGCACGAGCTCGGCATCGTCCACCGCGATCTGAAGCCCGAGAACATCATCCTGCGTCCGCTCCGCTCAGGGCAGGACCTCGTCAAGGTCGTCGATTTCGGCCTCGCTACGATCGTGGGCAAGGAAAGCTCGATCACGAAGCCAGGGTTAGTCTGTGGCACGCCGGATTACATGTCTCCCGAGCAGGGTCGCGGGGACGCTGTGGATGGACGAGGGGACTTGTACGCGCTCGGCGTCGTTCTGTTCGAGCTCCTCGTTGGGCATCTGCCGTATATCGACGACACGCCCACGCGCGTCGTGCTGAGACACATGAACGATCCGGTCCCCGACCCGCGCGTGTCGAGCCCGAACCGAAACATTCCTGATCGCCTGGCGGAAGTGACGATGAAGGCGCTCGCGAAGGACGCGAACGACCGCTACCAAGTCGCGCGAGACATGCAGGCTGCGCTACGCGGCGCAGTCGAAGACCTACGCGTTCCCCAAGAGTCGGCCACGCCTTGTCCGAACTGTGGCGCGCCCGCGTCCCTCGCCCAGAACTTCTGCGGAGAGTGTGGTGGGCGGCTTGCCGGGCCCGAACCAGCTCTTGGGAGCAACCGCTCGCTCCGGCCTTCTTTCTACCCGCCGCTCGGATCGCAGCGAGAGTTTATCGGGCGTGAGGAGGAGATCAGCCTGATCCGCGAACACCGCCATGCGGCCGCGCAGGGGGTGCATTGGGTCCACGTGTTTGGCGAGCCCGGTGTTGGCAAGACACGATTCCTCACGGAGATCGCCGAGATCGCCGCCGCCGAAGGAGACCTGGTCATCGGGGCGGGCGCGCATTCGACCGGTGCCCCGGTTCCGTACTCCGCCATTCGAACCATCTTGGCGGAGCTCCTCGAAGTCGACGGCTCGGAGCTCGCGAGGATGGCCGACCGCGGGGAAGAGCTTGGGTCGGTGCTGGCGGGAGCGGGCGTGGGCGAGGTGATGAATCCCGCGGGATTGCTCGGTGGCGAGGGCAGGTCGCGAACGGGAGCCGTAGCCGAGGCTCTGGCTTGCGCCGTGCGCCGCGCCCGCGGTCGTGCGTCGAGCGGCCGAGTGATGTTGCTTGTCGATGACCTTTCCGATTGCGACGGGCTCACGCAGCGTACGGTCGTCGAGCTGGCGCGTGTGTTGGGCAGCGAGCCGGTTCTCTTGGTGACCGCCGGCGATCACGATCGAGGCGTCCTGGCGAAGGAAACGATCCGTCTGGACGGGCTGGACCCCGAGGAGGCAGAACGATTCTTGGCGGGCTCGTTCCATTTGCGGTTGGTGTCCGGGCTTCAGAAGCTCACCGAGTCGGTGGGCGGCACAATCTTGCCGCTGCATCTGGAGCAGTTGGAGGCGCTTGGGGTCGCTCCGGACGACGGGCCGCCGCCGAGGATGGCCGACGCGATCCTGCAAAGGGTCGAACGGGTCGAAGTCGATGGGCAACGCTTGCTTCAATCAGCCGCAGTGCTCGGCCGGACCTGCGACCTGGATGCGCTCCGCGCGGTTTCAGGGAACCACGAGCTGGTCGGCCTCGATGAGCTGGCCGGCGATTCGCTCGTGCAACTCGATGGCTCGAAGGTGAGCATTGTTCATCCCTTCATTGCGGATCTCATGGCGGCCTCTATTCCGGCCGAGGCACGCCGCGGGCTTCACCGCCGCGCGTACGAAGTCTTGAGTGACCTTCGAGCGCCGCAAGAGGTTCGCGCGCTGCATGCTTTTCACGGTGTCGAGCCGGTGACCAGTCTCGTCGTGCTCGAAAAGGCAGGCGACGCGTCGATGGCTCGGGGCGATCACCTCGGGGCGGTGCTCGAGTATCGACGCGCGCTCGAGATCGCCCGGCGCGAAACCTTGGAGAGCGGAGACACGGTCTACGATCGCGCGATCGCGACGTTCAGTCGCAAGCTCGGCGAGGCGCTCGCGCGCTCGGGCGACGCGGCAGGCGCGGACGGGGTCCTCCGCGAGGCGATCGACCTGACGATGCCCAGGAGCGCTGACCGGGCGAGGATGTTGCTGTCGCTCGGGCGTATCGCCTCACGCCGTGACCGCCCTCGAGATGCCATGCGCCATTTCGGGCAAGCGCTCGAGCTCGTCGCCGGTGTCGAGCCCTCGGTTGAATCGGATCTGCAGGTCGCGATCGGGCGCATCCGCCGGATCGAAGGCAACCCGCATCACGCGGCCAATGCGTATCGGCGCGCGCTCGAGCTCTTCTCTGAGCTCGATGCGTCGGCAAACACGCTGGGGCGAACCCGACTCGAGCTCGCTGACGCGCTGACGGCGGCCGGCGACCGCGAAGGCGCTACCCACGAGCTCGGCAGCGTCGAACGGGACAGCAGGGCGAACGGCGCCATGAGCCTGGTTGCCCGTGCCGTCGGCATGCTCGGCTCGATCGACGAGCTGGCGGGCCGCGCGCGCGATGCCCAGGTTCGCTATGAAGAAGCGGCCTCCCTGGCTGCCCAGGCCGGCGACGCCCC
>JAFDFW010000498.1 GCA_019309605.1 Deltaproteobacteria bacterium
TGTCGGTGCCGTTGCCGGTGGACGTCGGCTGGGGCGCCAACTGGGGCGCCGCGCACTGATGAAGAAACTCGCCCTCATATTTCTCGTGCTCGGCGTGCTGTTCGCCGCCTTCGCATCCTTTTCGCGGCTGCCCCCGATGCCCCCCGAAGACTCGCTGAGCTACCAGCTTGTGCAGCCGGGGCCATTCGACGTCGCGACCGACGCGCACGACCTCGTCGATCCGGCACGCTTCATTCCGGACCCCGATGCGTCCAATGGGCAATCAACACGCCGCATGAAGGTCCGACTGTGGTACCCACAGTCGGAGAAACACGACCCGCAACCGCTGCTGATCTACAGCCACGGCCTCTTGGGGACTGGCGAGGCCGTCGAGTACATCGCGCGGGTTCTCGCAAGTCACGGCTACGTGGTCGCCGCGCCTGACTTTCCGCGCACCAATCGCAGCCAGGGCGAACGGGCGCACGCAAGGGACGTGTTCAATCAACCACGCGACGTCGCGATCCTCATCGACTGGCTCCTCGCGCGAAGCGAGGATGGAGAGGACGAGCTCCACAACGCAATCGACGCCCAGCGTATCGCGGCGATCGGCCACTCGCTCGGTGGGCTGAATACGCACTTGCTGGGTTTTCACCCCGAATGGCAAGAACCGCGAATCAAGGCTGTCATTTCGCTCGCCAGCCCGACCTCGCTCTTCACGCGCAAGTTCCTCACGACACGCTCGCTCCCGTACATGGCGATCGCGGGAACGGAGGACGCGTTCGTGGAATACGAACGCAATTTCCTCCCTCTCTTGGACAAGGTCGACGGAGCGGTTCTCGTATCCATGGAAGGCGCATCACACCTTGCCTTCGCAGACGAAGGGAAATGGTTCCGCTGGTTCGACCAGCCGGACGCGGTGGCCTGCCGCTTCGCAAAGGACACCATTGACAGAAACAAGGCCACGACCGAGCCTTGGTACGACGAACTCGGAGGCATAGAGGAGGGCTACGTTCAGGAGATCAACCCCCCCGTCTGTGAATACGAGGTTTCGGCGGCGATGAACCCGCTACGACAACAACAGCTCACACTAATGGCCGTCCACGGCTTCCTCGAGTGCCAGTTCGCGGAGGCTCCTGAAGCCCGCGCACGGTGGTGCAACTACCTCCGAGAATCCCTCGACCGCGAGAACGAGGAGGTGTCGGTTCTCTACCGAGACCCGGAAGGAGAAGCCCCATGATGCTCGCCAGCTGTCTAATGAGCGGCGAAGTCAGAGAAGAGATTTCCATTCGGGCAAGCACCGAGGAGGTTCGGCAATGCATCCTCTCGGCAAGTCGAATCCTGCAGTACTACCCCATGGGCAATGGGTCGGGTGATATCGAGCCGGGCAGATCCTTCTATTGCAAAGGGCGCCTTGGTGTATCGCTGTTCGAGATCGTGCGCAGCGATCCTGACCACATCGTGCTCGAGGTTCACAACGCCACAGCATGCGACCCGCCTTACACCGCAGAACGGCTCAAAGAAGCGGCCTTCTTTTCCATGTTGGAAGACTGGCACCTGGAAGATGACGCCGGAAACACGAAGTTGACGAGACTGTGGCGTGACTTCGAACAGCACAGGCTGAAGATGATTCCAGTGAAG
This sequence comes from Deltaproteobacteria bacterium, assembly GCA_019309605.1. Lineage (GTDB taxonomy): Bacteria > Myxococcota_A > Polyangia > Polyangiales > Houyiibacteriaceae > SG8-38. The sequence continues at coordinate 1,618 of JAFDFW010000498.1, forward strand.
CTCTTGGTTCAGATCACTGCCAAGCTCGAGTCCCGAGCGATAAAGAAGCACTGGGCCACGCGTTCCTGAAGGGTCTTCCGCCACCCAAACGTACAAACGCCCCAACGCATCCGCCTCGCCCGCATCGACGACCCCGCCCGCGACACCCCCGAAGGCGCCGCCGGCCGCCGCTACGTCCGCGAACAACTAGCCGTCGCCCGCACCCTCATCGTCAACACCCGCCAAGCCGACCTCCACGGCCGCTACGTCGCCCACGTCTTCTACGCATTCAACAATCGGGGTATCGGGCACACCTTCTCAAAAGGGAGGTACTTGAACCAAGAGTTGATCGATAAGGGGTTTGCCAAGCTCGTCTAACCTCTTCTTGGGGTGCAGCGATCTGCCGCGTGCGACGAAACGCCACGTTGTCGAACGTCCCAAGGAGGGGGAGGGTCCCCCGCGCCGATGATGGCTTACTTGGGGGACTGACGATGCGTAGAAATCAGGCGATAGCGATCCTAGTGGTCTTGCCGCTCCTGCTCGCGACGGGCGGATGCGGTGGCGACGCAGGCGCCACGGAGGCGGCCGTCACCATCGCTTTCGAGCACCTGGCAAACGACGTGCCGATCGTCCTCGGAAGCGAGACTCCCTACACCAACGCCGCAGGCAACGAGTTCGGGACGACGCGCCTGAGCTACTTCGTCAGCGCTCTGACCCTGACCCTGACCGACGGCACGGAGGTCACGGCGTCCGGGGCGCACTACGTGGACCACGAGACGGACGAAACGAGAACCTACGTTCTGCCCGTCGGGGTGGCGACCGGGGACCTCGCGCAGATCTCCTTCGTCATGGGCCTCGGGCCCGACCTCAACGTCACGGGCGCGTTCACCTCGCCTCCTGAGTCGCTGATGGAGTGGCCGGAGATGATGGGTGGCGGCTACCACTACATGAAGTTCGAGGGCCGCTATGTCGATGATGCGGACGAGCCCTTCAACTTCATGACCCACAGCGGCGGGCTGAACGGGACGGACTACTCCTTCGAGGTCGTCCTCGATGCAACCGGGCGAGAGGTCACGGAGGGGGCAACCTTCATCCTGGAGATGAACCTCGAAGAGTGGTTCGCGGACCCGGACACCTGGGACTTGAACGACTACTTCAACGAGACTCACCGAGGGATCATGGGCGACGCCGATGCGCAGGCCTCGCTGATGGCCAACGGAGCGACGGTCTTCTCCCTGGGTGCCCCGTGAACATCATCGGCTGGCTCGCCCTGGCGGCGCTCGCGTTCGGTGCCGGTGGTTGCGACGTGAACGATGCGCCGCCGTTGCATTCCCCGGAACCGCTCGATGTCCGGCTCCCTCGGAACTTCCCGCCGATGTTCGTGCCCGTGGACAACCCCACGACCCACGAGGGAGTCGCGCTAGGCCGGAAGCTCTATTACGACCGTCGGCTCTCACCCGACGGGAGCCGGGCCTGTGCGGACTGCCATCTGCAGGAGCACGCCTTCTCGACGCCCCTCGTCCCGGGAGTCCTGCCCCACATCAACCTGGCATGGTCGTGGAACTTCCTCTGGGACGGGGAATTCGAGGGAAGCCTCGAAGAAGCAATGATCATGGAGGTCGAGGAGTTCTTCGGCACCGACGTCGAGCGCTTACGCGAACCGGACCTCGAGGAGATGTTCCTCGCGGCATTCGGCTCGACCGAGATCACCACCAAGCGCGCCGCCTACGCCATCGCGCAGTTCCAGCGCACCCTGGTGTCTCGCAACTCCCGCTTCGATGATTATGTGGCCGATGATGAAGCCGCCCTCTCCGAATCCGAATACCGCGGCATGGAGCTCTTCTACAGCGAGCGTGGCGAGTGCTTCCACTGCCACGCCACGAGTCTCTTCACCGACAACCGGTTCCACAACATCGGGTTGGACGCAGACGTGGAAGGGACTGGCCGCGGCGCCGTCACCGGGCGCGCCAGCGACGACGGGCTCTACAAGACGCCGACTCTTCGCAACGTGGAGATGACCGCGCCCTACATGCACGATGACCGCTTCGCCACGCTCGAAGAGGTCATCGACTTCTACAGCGAAGGCGTCATTTATTCCGACACCATCGACTCGCTCATCCCCAACGTGACCGGCGGTGGGCTTCAGCTCACAGCCCAGGAACGCCTCGACATCGTCGCTTTCCTACGCGCCCTCACCGACCCGGTGTTCCTCAGCAACCCAGACCTCGCACAGCCCTGATCCTCATCGGCGCCGCGCACTGACGCCGGCTGTGGCGCTGACACTGGCACCGCGCTGGCGGTGACCCTACGGCAGGGCTCCGAAGTGCCGCAGCCCCTCCAGCACCCCGCGCGCGTAAGGCTGCTCCGCAAAATAGATCCGCTCCGCGATCCCCTGAGCAACCGACTCGATGCCCAGATCCTTCTTGAGCGCTTCATCCGCATTCCCAACCACGATCACCCGA
>JAFDFW010000499.1 GCA_019309605.1 Deltaproteobacteria bacterium
CGCGAACACCCAGCGGTTGGGCAAGCCGAGAATCTTCGTTTCCTTACTCGGCAACATGACGGTCGTCACGATCCCGAGGATCGCAAACATGAAGCAGATCTCGATGTTCAGACCGATTAGGATCAAGTACGCGGTCTCACCGGGTGCAGACCATACGGGCGCGTAGCCGTTGAAGTGGAAAACCAACGAGTTCCAAATCTCGTTGAACCAATCCATGCCCCACAGCGCGAGGCCCGCGAACACGACGCTGTAGTTCTTTCGGCCGAGCTGGTCGTGATAGATGTAGAGCACGATCACGAGAAGCGGGATCACGTACCATTGGAAGTCGGACGGATCGCGAAGATGGGAAAGGGCCTGTTGCGCGTGTTCGGAAGGCATGATCGCGGCTTAGCACCTGTGATCGGGTACCTCCTAGTGCAGAAATTGCGCGGAAAGTCGGAGGCCCGGCCGATCTTTTGAATCCAGCGAAAGTGGCGCTATCCTCGGGCTCCGGTGCCCGGTGGGTCGAGCGCCGACCTCAAAGCGAGTCACATGCTGCGGTTTCTCTCGAATCGATGGTCCTTGTTGTGCTTGGCGGCCCTGATCGCCGGAGTGAGTGGTGGAGCGGTCGCTCTCGGCGAACACGCAACCACCGAACGCAACCACTCTGTGGAAATGATCGACGGGCAAGGCGTGCTGCGGGCCCCAGGTCTCGACGGCTGGAACGACCTGCAACAAAGCCCGAATGACAATCCTGGCAAGGCGGGGCACTTCGGGTCTGCGTTTCACTATGATTCGTTCGTCTACGACAAACCCGCGAGCAGCCCCAAGGTCGCTGGCGTCGTGCGTCGGGGCAACGTAGTCGAGGTGGGCGACAAAGTGAGCGGCTCCGGCTGCAAGGACGGCAGCTGGTACAAAGCCACGCCATTCGGATACGTCTGCACGTCTCTCGGCTTCCACGTCAGCGATACGCCGAGCACGAACCGATACGGCGTCCCCCCAGCGAAGGTCAGCAGCCACCTTCCCTATCAGTACTCTCGCGTCATCACCAAACGTGCGCCGCGCTACTACCGCATCCCGGCCGTGCAGGAAGAGAAGCAGGCACGGCGCGCGATGGAGAAGAAGGGCCCCACTCCTGAAGTGGTGTCGTCCCTGATGGAAGGCGACTACTTCCTCGCACTGGCCGAGAAAGAGACGCGCAAGGCCGACGGGGCCGTCTTCTACCGCACCATCCGAGGCCGATTCGTTCGCGAGAGCGACGTCGAGCTGCGCAACCCAGAGGTGGTGCGCGGCGAAGAGCTCGGCCGCAATGGCTGGGACCTCCCCCTGGCAATCGTGTACGGCGAGGATCGCGAGCTGCTGAACGTCCAGGGCGACATGCCTCGGGTGACGGGCACCGCCAAGAAGCACGCACGATTCGTGATCAAAGAGGAGCTGACCAAGGGCGACGTGGCATATGTCTCCGGCACGCCCGGCGCGGTTCGTCGCGACCAGGTGCGCGTGGCGCGTCGAACCAAGCGTCCGAGCAATGTTCCGGCCAACGGGAAGTGGATTCACGTCGACCTCTCAGAGCAAACACTCGTGGCCTACGAGGGCGACGACCCGGTCTACGCGACGCTGATCTCGAGCGGGAAGGAAGGCTACGAGCCACCAACCGGGCTCTTCGAAGTTCAGCAAAAGTACATCTCGACTACGATGAACGCGACCGATGCGATCGACGGATTCTACGAGGTCGAAGAAGTCCCGTGGACGCTCTACTACCATGGCGGCTACGCACTTCACGGCGCCTACTGGCACACCGATTTCGGCAAAGTGCGCAGCCATGGCTGCACGAACATCGCGCCAGTCGATGCGCGCTGGCTCTACTACTGGAGCGAACCCGAGGTCCCCACCGCCTGGCATGCCATACGCTTCCAGCGGGACACGACCTGGATTCACTTCACCAGTTGAACGCGCCCCGTGCGAGCAGCAAGAGCGCGGCGGCGCCCGCGACGAAGACGATGATGTTGCGCAATCGCGGGCCATCGACGCGCGGTATCAGACTGTGACTCACCCTTAGCCCGAGCCACACCGACGGCAGCAAGGCGGCGCCAACGACGACCTCGTCCCAGCTGACCTCTCCAGCGGCGGCGCGTACGCTGATGGTGATGCAGAGGCCGATCGCAAACACCAAGCCGAGGTTGGCGCGCACGGTGGGGCCGGCGTCATTCCGATAGAGGAGCGCGATGGGCGGTCCGCCGATCGCCGACACCATGGCCATCGTTCCCGACGCAACGCCCGCGCCGAACTCCCGGGCAGCGGTTCGGCGAAAGCTCCCACGGCTGACGACGATCACGACTCCGATGATCACCATCAAGGACATCAAGACATCGAGCGCAGCGGTCGAAAGCAACTTGAGCAAGGCAACCCCGACGAGCGCGCCGGGCACACGGCCCGCAAAAATCCAAAGCGTGCTGCGAACCTCGACGGCGTGGCGCTCACGCCACACGATCGCCAGCGTCAGCGGGAACACGACGAGAAGTTGGGGCACCGGCGCGAACAATGGGTTGAGGAGCGAAAGGAGGGGCACGCTGAGTAGCGCGAAACCAAACCCCACCGTGCTGTGGAGCGCGGCGGCAAGGAAGCTCACCATGAACGCCACAGCGAACTCCGGCGTCGTGATATGTGCTAGGGCTTCCATCGGCGGTGCTAGGGTAGTCAGCGTCTGATCATGCGGCCAACCAAGACGACCAACACTCGAAACCCTCTTCAGAAGACGGCGAGCCGCGTCCTGGGCGCGGCGACGAGCGCGATCGACATCGCAGTGCGCAATCTGGACAACGCTCGTCGAATCGCCAACTTCCTGCGAGGCAGGATGGAGCTCGAGGTACGGCCAACCGACGTCTTCATCTCGAGCTACCCACGCTCGGGAACCACGCTGACCCAGTGGATTCTGTATCTACTGACGCACGAGGAGCAGCCTGATCCTGCGCATCTCACGAAGGTGTCACCGTGGTTCGAGCG
>JAFDFW010000500.1 GCA_019309605.1 Deltaproteobacteria bacterium
TTCGTCGCGGCGCAGCTGCACCCCGGCTGCCTTGGCAGCAGCCGCGCTGGTGAGGTCGTCGGAGGTCGGTCCCAGTCCCCCGGTCGCGATCACGACGCGATGCTTTTCAGCCAAACTGTTTGTAACCGTCACAATTCGATCGAGGTCGTCATCCACGGTCACGTGCTCGACGACTTCAAAGCCGAGCTTGGTCAGTTCCTCGCCGAGCCACGCGGCATTGGTGTTCACCAACTCACCGCGGGTGAGCTCGGTGCCAATCGATAAGAGTGCCGCCGTCATGAGGGTCGGTGAGTGTCCGCAAAAGCACCAGACACGTCAACCTCTTTGCCCTCAGAGGTGAATGTGGTAGCGAGCTGGAAGCTTTTCTGCGTGTCTCGTGTTGATGGGAGTCAGATGAACCGGATTGTCATGGGTACAGCAGTGGGGGTGCTCGTCGCTTCCGCAACACTCTTCGCGGGAGGGCATGCCATTGCCGAACAGAGCACTGCCGCCCTCTCCAACCTTCAGGTGAGCCGGGCCACGCTCGACAACGGCCTTCGCGTCGTCATCAATCAGGACCATACGGTTCCGACGGTCGCCGTGTCGGTCTATTACGACGTCGGATCGCGCAATGAAGTCAAAGGCCGGTCGGGCTTCGCGCATCTGTTCGAGCATATGATGTTTCAGGGCTCGGCCAACGTCGGGAAAGGCGAGCACTTCAGCTTGATCATCAACCGCGGCGGAAGCGCGAACGGAACCACGAGCAACGACCGCACGAACTACTTCGAAACCCTGCCGTCGAACGAGCTTGCACTGGGGCTGTGGCTCGAGGCCGACCGAATGCGCTCGCTGGCGATCACCCAGGAGAACTTCGAGAACCAACGGATGACGGTGATGGAAGAGCGCCGCCAGCGGATCGACAACCAGCCCTACATACCGAGCATGCTTCGCATCAACGAGCTCGCCTACGGCGACTACTGGCCGTACGCCCATTCGACCATCGGCGACATGCAGGACTTGATCGACGCGCCCCTCGAAGCCGTTCAAGAGTTCTTCGACACGCACTATGCGCCCAACAACGCGGTGCTGAGCATCAGCGGCGACTTCGACACCGCCGAGGCGATGCGATTGGTCGAGACGTACTTCGGCGGTATCCCGGTCCGACCAACACCAGCCTACGACGAGCCGGCGCCGCCCGAACAAACCGCGGAGCGCACCGAGACGATGTACGACGCGAACGCCACTCTCCCGGCGTTTCACCTCGGCTATCACATCCCGCCGAACCGCGCGGCTGACCACTATGCGCTCGAAATGCTGGCCATGGTGCTCGGCGATGGGGAGTCGAGCCGCCTGTATCAGACCCTCGTGAAGCAAAAGGAGATCTGCCAAGACGTCGCCGTCGGCACCGACGACAGGCGCGGCCCGGATCTGTTCTCCGTCTGGGCAGTGATGGCCAGCGGCCACGCTCCAAAAGAGGCTCAGGGAATCGTCCTGGCGGAGCTCGAGTCGCTCGCCGACAAGGGCGCGACGGAACGCGAGCTCGAAAAGGTCAAGAACCGAATGCACGCGGCTTTCGTGTTCGGGCTCCAGTCGAACATGGCGCGCTCCCAGCACCTCGCGGAGTACGAACTCTACTGGGGCGATGCCAATCTGCTGAAATTGGAGCTCGACCACTACCTCGCGGTGTCCATGGAGGACATCAAGCGTGTGGCGGGCACCTATTTCGGGGCGACCCAACGCACAGTGCTCAACGTGTTGCCCGGCACGGCCCCGGCTTCGGAGGACAAATGACGATGTGGCTTCGATTCCGTCGGCTCGTAGTCGGCCTCAGCGCAGTATCGCTGTTGGCAGCCTGTGGTGGTTCCAAGGGGAGCTCGGGCGTCGAGCCGGAAACCGCAAAGGACGCGCAAGCCAAGGCGCAGCCCGAACGTGAGCCTCCGCCCGCGCCGAGCGAACCCAAGGACATGTCGCTTCCGCCGGTCCAGGTCACCAGTCTCGACAACGGTCTGCAGATCAACAGCATCGTCACCGATCAACTGCCGGTCGTGTACGCGACGCTCGTCGTCCGCAGCGGGGGCGAGTCGGATCCGGCAAGGCTCCCCGGTCTAGCGGGCTTGGTCGCCCAAATGCTCAAGGAGGGCACGACGAAGCGATCGAGCGCAGAAATCGCCGAGCAGATCGAGTTCCTGGGCGCCGATCTCTGGGCAAGCTCGGATGAAGAAAACACGTACGTCGGCGTTCGCGCACTTGCCGAACAATTCGACGTGGTCATGGCCATCCTCGCCGAGGTTGCAGGCACCCCGGCCTTCAGCAGCAAAGAGCTCGAGAAGCTCAAGCGGCGCGAGCTCGATCGCCTGGCACTCTCCGAGCGCGAGCCCCGATACATCGCGCGGCGCACTTTCTATCGCCAACTGTATGGCGAGCATCCCTACGGGACGGTCGATACCAACCCGCCGGCGGTGAAGAAGGTCCGGCGTCAGGACATGGTGCGCTGGCACCGCGAGCACTTCGTGGGCAAGAACTCATTCCTGGTCGTCGCCGGAGATGTCGACCCGGAGCACGTGGCCGAGACGGCGAAGAAGACGTTCGGCGTCTGGAACGCCGGCAAGCGGTCCGTCCCGACGTATGGCGAGCCGCCGAAGCCCACAGACCGCAGCATCCTGGTCGTCGATCGTCCCGGGTCCGTGCAGTCGGTCATCTACATCGGCAACCTCGCGATCGCGCGAGCCAACCGCGAGTGGATCCCCCTCATGGTCTCGAATCAGGTGCTTGGCGGCTCTGCAGCCTCCCGGCTCTTCATGGACCTCCGCGAGAAGAGGAGCCTGACGTACGGTGCGTACAGCTCCATCGGCGAGCGCGTGGATATCGGTCCGTTCGTCGCCTATGCGTCGGTCCGGACCGAGGTCACCACGGAAGCGATTGGCGCCTTCTTCGGGCATCTCGAACGCATCCACCTGGAACCGGCCGAACCCGAGGAGCTCATCAACGCGAA
>JAFDFW010000501.1 GCA_019309605.1 Deltaproteobacteria bacterium
GGATGTCCTCGCCTGTGTGGCCGGGGCGACCCTCACGCCCAACTACGAATCATCGACGGACCGTATTCCGACGAAGGGGTTGGCTCGTCCGATGGCGCCCGCTGATGTCACCGAACAGGCGCTCCTCGACCTGGGTCAGCGGCCGCGCGGTGTCTCGGGCGGGCGCAATCGGTTCGCGTCGGTGCTGCTCAACAGGCTCCTGCCGCGCCGGGCCGCCATCGAGATGGTCAGCACAGAGACCGAGCGCCTGTTTCGTTGACTCTAGTTGATTCTAGGAGCGCCAGAAGTTAGCGACATCGCCGACTCGATCTGGAAGCCCGCGAAGCTCGTCGGAGAGTCCGACGACGATGTATCCGATCCCTCGCTCCCGGCCGACTCGATTTTGGATTCCGTGGAGCTGAATCGCGGACATCGCGCCCGAGCGCACGAGAACCACGATCCGGTCTGCGATGCGGGCAGCGCGTCGAAGCGTTTGGCCCTCATACGGTCCATTCCAGGCCTCGAGCCGGACATCGGCGTCCGGGCGGGCTAGACGGATGGCCTCCGTTGGCGGCGCGGAGGGCAGTCGTGCAAGCGCGACGGAATGGGTGCCCGAATCACCAATGGGATAAGGGCCTGATGGTGGAGGGGTCTGCAGGGGACCCCGTTCGGCGGGTGGAGATTTAGGCGCGCCAGGAGCGGCGACACGATCGTCCGTCGGGAACCAGTCGTCGTTCAGTCGATTTGCAAGCTCGTTGGCGATTCGCGACTCGTTGGATGAGCCGCCGACAATCAACAGGCTTCCTTTGGCGTCCGGTACGAGGTCGTCGAGTCCGGCAATCAGCTCGGCCAGGCCTTGCAGATCGTTGGGCCAGGATGTCGACCCGAGCACCGGCCCGTTCCCCCAGAACGCGACCTCCGCTGGGGTGGTCACCCAGAGCCCGCGGAACTCGCGTCGCAACACGACGATCAATGCGAGGGCCACGATCAACATCGAGATGGCCAAGAAGAGGACTATCTGCATCGTGTTGTTCGCCGGGTACTCCGGCACTGCGCCCGGGTCCAGCACCACGAAGCCGCTTGGCGGGTCATGCAACGCGTCTTCGAGAGCGGCCTCGGTGGCCCGCAACCCGCCAGCGAGAGCCTCGGCCACCTTCACCTCAGCGAGCAACGCAGTCGCTTCGCCTTCGATGTCGGAGAACGCTTCTATTCGATTCTGGGCCTTGTCCGCCATCTCACTGAGCCCCTTCTGGCGTTCCCGCAGAGCTGCCAGATTCGATTTTGACTCTCGGAGCTGTCCCTCCACAACTTGATAAGTGGTGTTGGCGCCCACTAGGCCATCGCCGCCCGAGCTCGTGTTGCCGCCAGCTCGAAGGTGCGAGCGCAACTGGTCTACCTGCTGTTGAAGTGCTTGGACGCGCGGGTGCGCTGGCGACAACGTGGCTCGCGCGCTCGCCAGCTCTTGTCGCAGGCTGTTGTACGCGGTCCGCTCCGGCGAGATCCCTCCACCAATGAAGCTCGTCTTGGGCGTGCTTGCGAGCTGTGCCTCGAGACTCCTGACTTGAGCTTCGAGTGCGCGGATCTCCGGTACGGCGAGCTCACTGTCCGCGCGGAGTGAGGCGGCCGATGTGACCATGGACTGTTGCTCCGTCGAAAGATCGGCGATCCCATGGGCCTCGCGAAACGCGTTGTACAGATCGCGCGCCTCTTCCGCCTCCTTCTCGGCGGCCTTGATTCGCTTCCCCGTTCGCGTGATTTTCGCATCGAGTCGCCGAGACTGCCGCTCCTTGTGGTAGGCCATGAAGACGTTGGTGACGACTCGGGCATACTCCGCAGCATCTTCTCCCGTCTCCCCGGACACGGTGAAGGACATTGTCCCACCGCGAGAATCTGTCCTGTAGTCGATCCAGTTGGCGAGGTCGGTCAAGGTGGCCTCAGCCCCGAGCTCTTCCCGGATCTTGCGCAGAACGGATTCGTGCATCAGCGCATCGGCGGCCGGGCCAAGAGCAATGCCCGACCGACGCCGATCGTCGAGAGTCATGTCGCCTTCATGTCTCAACGTCACAGTCGTCTCGTAAAAATCACCCACCACCAACTTCACGGAAAGGAAGCCAATGACAACCCCCGCGACTGCTGCGCCGGTCAACCACAATCTGCCGTCCCACAGCGCGCGGCGAACACGGTGCAAATCTACAGGGAACCCTGGGCGCTTTGGGCTGCTAAGTCCCTCTGGCCCGACCGACCAAGGCTCGCCTAGCTCATCCACCATCAACCCGCCCTTTCGGTCAGTACGCGTTCCGGTGAGCGCCGGAACCAAAAACTGTCATGAAGATGATCTGCAAATCCCAAAGCAGACTCCAATTGCGAATATAGTCCAGATCATGCTCGATGCGCTTTTCCATTTTGTCCAGCGTGTCGGTTTCGCCGCGCCAACCATTGACCTGGGCCCAGCCGCTGATTCCGGGTTTCACCTTGTGCCGGAGCATATAGCCCTGGATCTTCGTGCGGTAGAGTTCGTTGTGCGCGATCGCGTGTGGACGGGGACCGACGATGCTCATCGTGCCTTCGATCACGTTCAAGAACTGTGGGAGCTCGTCTAGGTTCGTGCGTCGTAGAAATGCGCCGAGCTTGGTGATGCGGACGTCGCCTTCGGTGGCTTGCTTGATCTCATCGCCGTCTTCGGTGACGGACATCGATCGAAACTTCAGCACGTGAATCACCTCGCCGTTCAAGCCGTAGCGGCGTTGCCTGAACAGCGCCGGCCCTGGGGAGGTTAGCTTGACGAAGATGCCGATGATCAGCATCGGGATCGCGATGATCATGAGTATGAGCGATCCGAGCACGATGTCTTCGAGACGCTTCAGCCACCCATCGACTCCGTAGAAAGGTGTTTCATGGAGGCTGACCGTGGGTACGCCACCCAGCGCGCCCCACCGCGCGTGCAATAGGTTGAACGCAAAGAAGTCAGCCGCTAGATACACCGAAGCCGTCCGACGTCGCTCAGCGAGCCAGCACGTTGCCCGAGCGACTCAGGGATCGGATGGCAGCGATCGTCGGTGCGGTCGTCGTAGTACCCGTAGACTTCGAGTCCGAGCGAAGGCATGGTCTGCATTTGAAGGGCGAGTTGTTCCCCTAGCTCGGTCATGCCGACGATCGCTGCGCCGCGGGTATTGTACCCGCGAGCCCGGAGCTCGCGTAGCCAGACCGTAGTCATCGTGCGCCAGACCGAAACGAGGAACGGCGCCAGAACGAACCACGACGACACGATGACGCGCGAGAACTCTTCGGAGCGCTTCGAAAGGAAGAGCAAGAAGAGCAAGACCGGCACGACGCCGATGAACCAGCCAGCCCAAACGCGCGCCATCTGAGGCTTGAGCCGTGCACCGCGTGCGCCTTCG
>JAFDFW010000502.1 GCA_019309605.1 Deltaproteobacteria bacterium
AAGACGAGGGGAAGGAGAGGTTGCCGAAGATCGCTCCCACGCGACTCGCATCGCCTGAGAAGGAAGCGTCACGAAGCGCTTCTCGGGCGGTGTGCAGCACCCATTGAAAAAGAGGATCGAGGCGACGGATTTCATCCGCGGAAAGCGCAAATCCGGTCGCATCGAAAAGGTCGTCGAAGCCCTCGACGTAGCCTCCACGATCGGACCAGGCCCGATCGGCCGAGTCGTTCGGGTCCGCGGTCAGGATGCGCTCGGGGGCGATCCCCCAACGCCCGGCAGGTGCCGAAGCGAGCAGATCACGCCCTTCGTGGACGGCCTTCCAGAGGGCCTCAGGACCGAGAGCGCCGGGAAGGACACAGGCCTGCCCCACGATGGCGATCGGTTCGAAGGACGTGTTCGGCATGGGAGGTTAGGCCCTAGCGTGCGGAGTGGTAGACGAAGAACGCGATCCCGGCAGCACGTGGGTCGTCACGCCCGTGAGCTCGGCGACGATGCGGCCGTCGGCGTCGACGAAGGCGATGTCACAGACCGCTTTGTCACCGGCGGCCTTCTTGCCTACGAGCACGCAACGGAGGTCTCCCTCGGGCAGACCCGAGCGATAGATCCGAAAACGGTCCACGCCGGTCGGGAGCGAGGCGCCGCCAAGCGTATGCTTCGTCCAGAGGAGAGCGAGCTGCAGGCCACCGTCGAGCAGAGCCGGGTCGGTCCGCCAGCTCTGACCCTGCCAACCAAGGGCGGTCGCGCCGACGAGCTTCGCGGCGATGCCGTCCTCCGAGACACCCTCGAGCTTCCGGATCGCTTGGAACTGGGGGCCGTGAAAGAGGACACCTCCGTAGACCTCATCATCGTGCGCCTCGAGAGAGTCGATGGCGGGCACGACGCCGCTGGGCTGTGCCGGCGCGGGCGAGAGTGAGGCAGTCGCGCTGTAGTGCTTCACGTCATCGGGACCGATCAGCTCGACGGCGAGCTCGACCCCGCTGCCGTTGGAAGACTGTCGCGAGCGAACCCGGAACACGTGACCGGCCGTGTCGAAGTCCGGCAAGCGAATGCCCTTGAGCACCTTCACGTCCGAGCAACCGATGAAGTGGAGCTCCGGGCGGTGGGCGCTTGCCGCACGGGCGAACCATTCGAGGACGAGGGCGACCGGCACCACGGCCTCGCCCTTGACCCGATGGCCGTCGAGGTAGGGATAGGATACTCGGTCGACGAGGATTTCATGCACGGCCACTTCGTCGCGACCTTCGGAGAGCAACGCCTCGGGGCGGGGCTCGCCGCCAAGGCAAATTTCGACCTGTTCGCCGGCCGCCCCGGTGAGCTCGTCGACCAACATCTGGGCGCCCGTCGCGAGGGGAATGAGGGGAACGCCAATAGCCTCGAAGCGAGCCTTGAGCGCGGGCGTAACCATGCCGCCCTCCCAGGGGCCCCAGTTCAGCGACTTCACGAGCAGCTTGTCACCGCGGCGCTTGCGTTCAGCGGCAGCGACCTTGTTGAGGACCTCGTTCGCCATCGCGTAGTCGCATTGACCCTGGTTGCCGCAGCGGGCGGCCACCGAAGAGAACATGCAGAGGACCTCGAGGTCGTCGTCGCGGGTCACCGAGAGGAGCGAGCGGAGGCCGTCGACCTTGGTATCGAAGACGAGGTCGAACTGATCCTCGGTCTTCTCCGCGATCAGCTTGTCAGCCAAGAGGCCAGCCCCGTGAACGATACCGGTGACGGGACCCCAGTCGGCGCGGACGGGCTCGAGGCCCGCGCGAATCGCGTCGGCGTCCTTCACGTCGACAGCGAGGTAGCGGGCATCGCCGCCGGCTGCCTTTATCGCGGCGACGGTGGCGCGCACCTCGCGGTTGGCGAGCACACGATTGACACGCTTGCCGAGCTCGGCAGGTTTGATGGCCTCCCCGGCTGCCTTGGCTTCGGACAGGAGCGCCTGCTTCAAAGCAGCGTCGCCCTCCACGTTCGCAATCGAGACAGGCTCGTCCTGCAGTGGCGTGCGGCCTAAGAGCACAAAGCGAGCGCCCGTCTCCCCCGCAAGTGCGATCAGAGTCGCCGCCGTTACGCCGCGGGCACCGCCCGAAGCCAGGATCACCGACTTCTGGTTCACGACCGCTTCACCAGCCGTCACGTCCTGCTGGAAACTCTCGAGCGTGGTTCGCGTGCCGTCGGCGAGAAGACCCACCTCGACCTCATCCCCGCCGGTGAGGAGCTCCTCGACGATCGCGGCGGCGACGTCCTCGGCCGCTCGATTACCGCGCTCGATGTCGATCGCGCGAAGACTGGCCTGTGGCCACTCCTGCGCAGCGGTCTTGACCAGCCCGGAGAGTCCGCCGAGCCATGCTCGCGCCGACCCGGAGACCCCGAAATCACCGCCTGTATCTTGCACGGTTACGAAGACTCCGCCGCGATGGGCGAACCGGGCCGCAACCGATTTGGCGGCGAGGAACGCCTCGCGATTAACCGCCTTGGCGTGATCAATGTCGGCAACCTCGCGAAGACCACCAAGGAAGAGAACTGCGTCCGCGTCGGGGGGGACCTCACTGACGACTTCGGTGGCAATGCCGCGGTCCGCAAGCTTGGTGGCAACGAGTGGTGCGATACCGCTTTGATCGTTGGTGACGACCAGCTTCTGCGCCGAGCACAGACCGGAGAGCGCAAACCCAAGCGCGGGCGCATCTACGACGCGGAGCGGGTAACGGCCGACCTTCGGACTCGCGACCTCTGCCGCGGGCACAGTCGCGGGCTTCGATGCGACCGGCGCCGGCGCGCCGCTCATCTGCCCGTTCATGTAATCGACGATCTGCGCGAGCGTGCGGAGCTGCGCCATCGCGCCCGCGTCCACCTCCGGAAGCGATGGCGCTTTCTCGTACATCGTCGACAGGATTTCCACTCGCTTAATCGAGTCGACCCCGAGGTCGGCTTCGAGATCCATCTCGAGGTTCAGCATGTCGGCCGGGTAGCCGGTCTTCTCGGCG
>JAFDFW010000503.1 GCA_019309605.1 Deltaproteobacteria bacterium
TGGGTGCGCTGGTCGTGATCTGGTCCGTTCCGCTGTACGCAGCGATCGCGCACCAAGCCTGTGCCTTCGTCATACTCTCGGTCGCCGTTGCCCTTGCGCATGAGCCGGCTCAGGCTCCTGCGTAGTAATCCTCGGCGATCTGCCGAATACACTGTATGCATACGATATGAACATGAACTGAGGCGAGGAGAAATACGATGGCGGGAGTAACGCGACGCGAGTTCATCTACGCGACCGGCGCCCTGGGAATCACGCTCACGTTGGGGCGGTTGCAGCTCGGCTGCGAGGAAGCAGCCGTCCCATCGGAAACCTTCTTCGCCGAGATACCCACCTACGGCGACTGGAGCGATCTCTACCGCCAACGCTTCACTTGGGACTCGGTTCACAAGAGCACGCACCACATCAACTGCTGGTACCAGCGCGGTTGCAACTGGAACGTCTACGTCAAGGACGGGGTGGTCTTCCGCGAGGAACAGGCGGCCACCTACGAGCAGACCAATCCCGACGTTCCCGACTTCAACCCGCGCGGCTGCAACAAAGGCGCCTGCTTCAGCGAGCGCATGTACGACGGGTCACGGCTGCGGTACCCGCTCAAGCGTATGGGTCCGCGCGGCGCGGGACATTGGAAGCGCGTCTCCTGGGAGGAGGCTCTGCGCGATGTTGCAGACCGCACCATTGACGCGCTGCTCGAGGACGGTCCCGCGTCGATCGTCTGGGACCCGGGAGGCAATGCCAACAACGGCTGCAACACCGTAGGGACATATCGAGCTGGCCACGTGCTCGACACGCCGATCCTCAATGTCAACTGCGAGGTCGGAGATCACCACCCCGGCGCGATGGCGACCATGGGCAAAATCTCCTTTGCGAGCTCGGGCGACGACCTCTTCTATTCGGATCTGATTCTCATCTGGGGCGGCAATCCCACGTACACCCAGATCCCGAACGCCCATTTCATCAATGAGGCTCGCTATCACGGTGCGACCGTCGTCTGCATTGCGCCGGACTACAACGCCTCTGCGATTCACGCCGACCTGTGGCTTCCCGTTGAGGCCGGGACCGACGCTGCGCTCGGCCTCTCCATGTCGCACGTGATCGTAGAGGAGGGGATCTACGATGCCGACTTCATTCGAGAGCAGACCGACCTGCCTCTACTCGTCCGCACCGATACGCAGCGTTTCGTGCGTCAGGCCGACCTGAAGGAGGGTGGCGCCGAGGACGTCTTCTACTTTCACGACGCTGCCACGGGCGAGCTCCGCGAGGCCAGCCAGCGAAGCCTCGCCCTCGACGGAGCCCAGCCCGCGCTCGAAGGCCGCTACAAGGTCAAGACACTCGACGGTGAGGTCGAGGTGCGGCCCGTCTTCGAGTCGTTGCGCGAGCAGCTTGCCGACTACGCGCCAGAGGCCACCGAGGCGATCACGGGCACCGCTGCGAAACAGGTGCGGGCCTTGGCCCGGCACATGGCGCGGGCCAAGGCCGCCACCCTGATCACCCAGTCGAGCTTCGCGAAGTATTACCACGGCCTCGAGATGGAGCGCGCGCAGATACTGCCCTTCACTTTGTGTGGCCAGTTCGGCAAGAAGGGCAGCGGCGTCAACGGCTTCCCCGCCATGAACCTGGCCGGCATGGCGACCGCGATCATCTCGCCGGGCACGCTCTCACCCCAAGCCGGCGCTCTGGTCGTTGCTGCTCGCATGGGGCCGGCTTTCGTCAAAGCAAAGCTCCGTGGCGAGACCGACGAGATGTTCATCTACGAAGCGATCCGCGAGGAATACCGGCGCGGCGCCTTCCTTCCGGCCGCCCTTTTCTACATGGATCACGGAGGCCTCGAGGATCTGTACGGGGGAGCCAACCGATGGGACCCTCATCTGAAGCGGCCCGTCTCCGAGTTTGTGGAGGAGGCGGTGGAGAAAGGCTGGCAAGTGCGGCCGTCCTCGGTGAAGCCGCGCATCTTCTTCGAGGTGGGGGGCAACGTTCTGCGCCGCACCCGCGGTTACGACCGCTTGTACACGAGTCTGCTCGAGAAGCTCGACCTCCTCGTCACGCTCGACTGGCGAATGAGCAACACCGCGCTCCACAGCGACTACGTTTTTCCCTGCGCCGCGTGGTACGAGAAGAATGACATCACTTGGGCCACCCCCATCGCGCCCTTCGCTCACCCCACGACGCGCGCAGTCGCTCCTCTCGGAGAGTCGAAGAGCGACTGGGCGTTTCACTGCGTTCTTCTCGAAGCGATTCAGAAGCGGGCCAAAGAACGCGGGCTCTCTACTTTCAAAGATCGCTCCGGAAAGACCCGACAGCTCGACGAGGTGTATGACGAGCTCACGTTTGGCGGGCGCTACCCCGAAGACGGCGAAGAGGATTTCCTCCGAGACATCCTCGAGATGACCACGAACCTCGGCGACATCAGTTGGGACGAGCTCAAGGAGAAAGGCTTCGCGCGCTACACGGGGGTCGGGTTGGACTTCGTGAGCATCGGCAACGCCACGGACTTCGAACCGAACGAGACCATCACCGCAAACACGTGGCACACGGAGAAGAAGATGCCGTGGCCGACCCTCACGCGACGTATGCAGTTCTACATCGACCACCCCTTCTACCTCGAGCTGGGCGAGGAGCTGCCCGTCCACAAAGACCCTCCTGCGGTGGGAGGCGACCTCCCTCTACGCATGATCGGACAACACCCCCGCCACTCGATCCATGCCTCCTGGCGCGATGACAAGCTCCTCCTCCGTCTTCAGCGCGGCGAGCCCATCGTACTGATGAGCCGTGCCGATGCCGATGCACGCGCCCTGCGTGATGGCGACATGGGTAGGGTCTGGAACGAGCTCGGCGCGATGCAAGTCCGAGTCAAGGTCGCCGACTCCGTGCGGCCCGGCGAGCTGATCGTGAATCACGCCTGGGAGCCCTTCCAGTTCAAGGGGCGGAGCTCGCACCAGGCGCTCATCGGAAGCCCCATCAATCCCATCATTTCCGGCGAGGCGGGGACGAACGATCGGGCTACCCGAGTCGAGGTAGAGCGCGTCGCGTGAGGCAACGCCCGTAGATCCGCACCGAAGCCGGCTCGACAACGCGGGCTCGCACCATCATATCTCGGCGATGCGCACCGTCGTCACCGGCGCCTACGGACACGTACGGACACGTCGGCGCAAACCTCGTCCGGGCGCTCCTCGATCGCGGCGATGAAGTTCGCGCCGCCGATAAGAGACAGACCGAGGCTCTCGGAGGCCTCGACGTGGAGCACGTACCCGTCGACGTCCTAGAGCCTGCATCGCTCGAGAAGGCATTTGCCGGTGCCGACACTGTTTTCCACCTGGCGGCTGTCATCTCGATCATCGGTGACCCGACGGGAATCGTGCGCCGCGTCAACGTCGAAGGCCCGCGGAACGCCAGCCAGGCTGCGCTGGCATGCGGTGTGTCGCGGTTCGTCCACTGCAGCTCGGCCCACGCCTTCGACCTCGAGCGGTGCGGACCCGAGCTCACCGAGGCCGGTCCGAGAGCCATGGGTGACCACGCTCCTGCCTATGACCGCTCCAAGAA
Organism: Deltaproteobacteria bacterium; assembly: GCA_019309605.1. Taxonomy (GTDB): domain Bacteria; phylum Myxococcota_A; class Polyangia; order Polyangiales; family Houyiibacteriaceae; genus SG8-38. Next base: position 3,538 of record JAFDFW010000503.1, read on the forward strand.
CGAAGGGGAGAACGAGGTCCGCGCCACGATCGCGAAGGGCCTCGATGCGGTGATCGTGAACCCGACCGCGATCATCGGACCCCACGACTACGGCCCCTCTCGGATGGGTGAGCTGCTTCTCCAGTATCGCGCTCGAAAGATCCCCGTGAACATTGGCGGCGCGTTCGACTTCGTCGACGTGCGCGATCTCGTCGCCGGCATGATCGCCGCCGAGCAGTCAGGCCGCACCGGCGAGAACTACCTCATGTCCGGTCACCGCCACAGCCCCGACGAGCTCGCCCAACTCGCTGCCCAGGTCAGCGGGGTGAAGGCCCCGCGGCTCTCGGCGCCACTGTCGCTGCTCAGTGGTCTGGCCCCGCTCGTCCTCAAGCTCACGCCCAGTGACAAGATCCCCCTCGTCACGCCGGACTCCCTGCACGCCCTGCAGTACGCACCGACCGTGTGCCACTACAAAGCCTCGAAAGAGCTGGGCTACCTCGCTCGCCCCCTCATCGAGACCGTCCGCGACACGTACGCCTGGTTCGACGCCCGTTCCGCCTGAGCATGGGGGTACCCCAACGCTTCCATATTGTGCTTACGCCGGAATTGCGTGGTTCTAGCCGTCATGACGACTTTGTCTGGCCGACCCCCAGGGTTTCCCTACGTCCGTACGGGTTGGTCTTTGGCCCTCATTGTGTCATGCCCGCCTGCATGAATCTCACCTTCACCGAGGAAGAAGAGGCATTTCGTCAGGAAGTTCGCGCTTGGATGCAGGAGGCGATGCCTGAGGAGTTGCGTCGCGCCGCGCAACGCGCAGGAGGCCACAACTTCGAGGAGACCGTTGAATGGCACAAGATCCTTTACGCCAAAGGATGGATCGCGCCCAACTGGCCTGAGGAGCTCGGTGGTCCGGGTTGGGACGCGACCAAGCGTTTCATCTTCAACGAAGAGTTGGAGATGATCGGCTCCCTGCGGATATCCGTGCTTGGCCTGTCGATGGTGGCTCCGCTGATCATGCAGTTTGGAACCGATGCGCAAAAAGAGCGGTTCCTTCCAAAGATCCTCGCCGGCGAGGAGTTCTGGTGTCAGGGCTACTCCGAGCCGAATGCGGGAAGTGACCTCGCCTCGCTGCGGATGAGCGCCGAGGACGCG
>JAFDFW010000504.1 GCA_019309605.1 Deltaproteobacteria bacterium
GTAGAGTGCTTGCACGAACGGCTCCGGTCCGACGTCGACGCCCATCATGGCCCAGGTCGAAGCTGGATCGATCATCATCGCCCCGCCCAAGACGAAAGAGGTAGTCGCGAAGAGAAGGCAGCAAGCGCGGATCAGTTGGATTCGCGATGCGGAAAGGCCGTCGGCGTTCATGCGCGGAACATAGGCAGAGAGGCGCCGGCGCGGCAAGCGCGATTCACAGACCGAGGTGCTTCGGAAGAATTTCGAGCACACCGCGTTCCGCGTCGTCCTGATCGGTGCCGATCGAGATGACATCGAACTTCCCGTGATCGTGGAGCGGACCGACGTTGTAGAAGATGAATCGGCCTTGGCAGTTTTCGGTTCGGAACGTGAGGTCTCCCACGAGCTCGAGGAGATCTGGAAGGCTCGCCCCGATGAGCTCGGGGAACACAACGTCCTGAGCGCGGTAGGCGGGGCGGGGCCCATCGAGCAGCCGGTCGAGCAGACTCATTGGTGTGCTGGTTCCACCCCAACGGCCGTTGCACTCGGTGAACACGACTTGGAACTCGCCATTGGGGTCGCCGGTCACCAGGTGGTCGAACGAGCAGCGGCCGACGTACCCGAGCTCCTGAAGCGCCGCCGCCACCATCAGCCCGGCCGTCCCGAGCTCCTGGTTCACCGCATCGGGCAGGGTAGAGGGGCGGCTCCCGACGAAGACCTTCTCTTCGCCCTTCAGAATCTGCTCGTAGATGCCGTCGAGGCGCGGCTCGCCCAAGCCAAGGGGCGGGATCCAGAGCTGTGTCGAAGGCGACAAGTCGGTGTGGAGCCAGGCGACGGCCAGCACCTCTTCGCCATCGGGCCATTCGGTGCGGCGTAGAAACTCCTGCACCATGTGCGCGGCGTCTCGGTCCGAATGCACGTCACCGGATGCGAACACGGCGTTCCCCATTGCCGATGCGCACCTCGTTCGTTTCAAGCCCACGCGATCGTGCCGCTGCGCGAGCATGCGTAGATCGGTTTCTATGGCGGCCACGTTCCGAGAGATTCGCGTGTCGACCAGGGCTTCTCGTCCGAGCACGCGCGCGACGAGCTCGTCGAACAAGGCCTTGTCGTTGGCGATCCATGTGACCGGTGGCGGTGGTGAGAGGACGCGCACGGGGGAGCGGCTGTCCACGCTGAGCATCGCGGCAAGCTCCCAGACGTCTTCGATCCCCATGTAGGGGTGCACCGTCATGCCGCCGGCGGCTCTCGCGATCTCGACTAGGCGCGTGTGCGTAGCTCCAGCCGTGCAGGCGCGCGCCACGGCGATGGGCGGGCCGATCGGATCGGCCACCAAGTGTTCGGGCGCGCCCATGTGGAGTGTGTCGCGGCAGTACGGCTCGTAGCCGCCGGCTTCGGGAGTGACCGTGACGTAGACGTCATGGTCGCCTGCCCGGAGTCGGCCCCGGTGCTGGTACTCCTCGACCCCTGCGATATCGACGAGAAAGGGAATCCCCGAGACATCGTCGAGCTGCAATGTCGGATGCGGCGTGTCGCCCGATCGCCAACGATGCCGCTCGAAGGGGCGCAGTTTGGCCGCGATATCGATGTCGACCCCGAGCTCCCGCCCGGCAAGACGCGCTCGTCCCAGGTCCGGGACACGATGACCGGGAGTCGCGCTCACAGGCCACCTTTAGCGCAGCTAGGCGGCGTTTCCAACAGGCTCAGTCTGCTGGCGGTACGGCCGGCACGTACTCTTTGAGGAACCCGTTGACTGCAACCCAATAGACGTCGTTGTCCGACCACTCGTTCCACAACGCGCGAGATCCGTGTTGCCCCTTTGATGCGGGCGTGAAGAGGATCTTCTTCTTGGCCGGCGAAGCCTTGAAGATCGGCGAGACTTGCTCCCGCTCGTTCTTTGCGGAAGTGACGAACAGCGGCTGCGTCACGCGCTTGGCGAAACTCTGAACGTAGTCGCGGCCCTCCTTCTTGAAGTATTCGCCTGGTGCGAACGCCATCACGGCCGTGACTTCATCGGAGTGCTCTGCCGCTAAACGAAAGACCAACGAGGCAGAATAGGAGCTGCCCCAGACGATGATGCGTTCGGCCGCAAGCTCTTTGCGCGCATATACGAGGGCCGCCTCCATATCGGCGTAGGCATCCAGGTAGCCGCGCGCCAAACCCATCCTCGTGGCTCGGCGATGGGTCTCGTTCTGAATGCCGTTGACCTTGCCACCCGAGCGCTGATCGACTGCCATCACCTGGTACCCGGCCTTGATGAGCTTAGGGGCGATCTCGCGATACTCTCCACGGCTCCAGCCGGCCTGATGAAAGAGCAGCACCAGGGTCGCCGACTTGCTTTGGCTTGCATAGACATCGGCTCGACCTTGAATGCCGCCGGCCGTCGGAAAGTCGACGCTCTTGAATCCATCATCCGCAAACGATGACGCGTTTGGCCCAGCCACCAGCATGGCGACCAATGCAAGAACCCAGCTCAATTTGCGCATCCATTCCTCCTATGCCGAACGGGTAGCAAGGTAGCGCGGAAATTGGCCTCAGTACACCGACACGGGGCTCTCGGCGGTCACGCTGAGGGTGGTCGACAGCGGCAAGTCTCGAGAAGAGGTGCCTGCATGGATCTCGTGCTCGAGCCCTTCGAGCGTCCACACCGCTCCGCTGACGTCGTAGTAGGCCAGGTCGTTCACCGGCATCGCAATCTCGACCGTTTGGGTTTCGCTCGGCCCGAGAGCGACTTTGGCAAAGCCCTTGAGCTCCCGCTCGGAACGCATCACGGCGGAGTCCGGGTAGCTCACGTAGAGCTGGACGACCTCCGCCCCGGCGACGGAGCCGGTATTGGTGACGTCGACGCTAAAGCGCAACACATCGCCTGCCTCAGCCTCTGTCTGGCTGGCCTGAAGATTGTCGACCGTGAACGTCGTGTAGCTCAGCCCAAACCCAAACGGGAACTCCGGTGTCGCGCCGTTGCGATCGACGTAGCGATAGCCGT
>JAFDFW010000505.1 GCA_019309605.1 Deltaproteobacteria bacterium
CGCCTTACGTTGCGCTCGGTTCGGAGATCAAGTCCTTCTGGCTCGATCCTGAGCATCGAGAAACTCACATCTGGGCGGAGCACCGCGACATCAACGAAGTCATGCTGGCCACCAGCCTAGTTCCCGCCGGTTTTCTGCTCATGCCCTTGGCGAACGCAGACTAACAAACCGACATCGCTAGTGCATGCTGCGCGGGCGAGTCCCAAGGCAATCGACATCGCCGCGGCGTACGATCACCCCGTCGTAAGCACCCCCGGCTCGCCCTCGCACTTCGTGACGTCGCCGGTGTTACAGATCCACTTGGTGCAGGCGATCGCGGTGGTTCCGACAGCGGCCGTCGCCGGAGCGTAGCTGTAACGGTCCGTTCGTAGGACCGGGTTGCCGTGAATCACCTCGCGCACGTAGAAGGCCGGATGCGCCCCCGCGTCGACGTCCTCGGCACGAGCCGGTCTAGACGGTGAGGGGCGAGTACTTACGTTTCTTGTTGTCGTGTTGGGCCTAGATTCCGTTTTCAGCTCCTCAGTGCCTGTTTCGAATATTTCGGATATTGCGTTTACAGCGAATAGGCTCTATCGTCTAGGTAAGGAGATGCGCGATGGGCAAATTGCTGAGACTGCCGACGGAAGAGGAACGTCTTCAGGCGAGTGAATCGCTCCGCGAGCTCACGCGCGTGAAGGGGCCAATGCGCGTTGAGTCGGATGACCCCCGACATCCTGTGAAAGCGATCTTGCCCAAGCCGGTCTTCGCACTGCTCATGGATGCGCTCGCCGCAGTGGCGAGCGGCAAGGCGGTTTCGCTAGTTCCCTACGGCGCACAGCTTACAACGCAGCAAGCCGCGGACTTCCTCAACGTATCGCGCCCGCATTTGATCTCGCTCCTCGAGAAGGGCGAGATCCCCTTCCACAAAGTTGGAACTCACCGCCGGATCTACTTCTCCGAGTTGACGAGCCATAAAGAGCGGCGAGACGAAGCCAGTCGTGCCGCGGCCACAGAGCTCACGCAGATGGCTCAGGAAGACAAACTAGGATACGAGTAGCTCGTGGCGTACACCGTTGTCGTCGACGCGAACGTCCTCTACGACGCCGCGGCTCGTGACCTACTGATTCGATTCTCGGCCCGAGGCTTGGTCCGCGTACGATGGACCGATCACATACTGGACGAGTGCTTCCATTCATTGCGCAGCAACCGCCCTGAAATTTCGGAAGAACAAGGTCAACGCATGCGCAAGCTAATGTGTGACGCGGTTCCGGATTGCATCATCACGGGTTACGAGCCGCTGATCGAAGCCATCCAGCTACCAGACATGGACGACCGGCACGTGGTCGCGGCAGCTATCAAATCGGACGCGCAGGCGATCGTCACTTCACGAAACCACAACGCAATCTCGACAACGCTCGCTGCGTTTGGGGCGACCTCGGTAGGACCGATAGGCTAAGAGGTGCCGATCGAGCCTGCTAGTACTGCAGAGTGAACGACGCTGACGCCCAGAAGCTGCGCACGCGGTACTCTCCCGGGCAGCCGGTACGCACGACCTGCTCATCGGTACAGACCCTCACAGTGTCCGTCGTTCCAGGGATCATTTGCTCGGTGCCGATGTAGTCGTTGCCAATGGTATCGCGCGTGAAGGCAATGAGGCCCGCGATATCGAACCTGTACTTGTCCTTGATGCTCGGGTCGTTCCGGTCATCCCAGTAGAAGCCCAGGCCGGCGCTGGCCGTGGAGAAATTGGGAGGGGCCGGAGGCGGAGTGAAATACTGGGCGAACGCCGCGGTCGTCGCGGCCTCCGAGATGGCGGCGCCCAATCGAAGGGCCAGCAGGTCCTTCGTGAAGCGATACTCGAACCCGACCTTGACGTTCCAGGCGTTCTGCCAGCCAAAGGGCACCACAACCGTGCTCAAGACGGCGCCGTCCGATGAGGCGATGACGGTTTGGTTCTTATTGCCGCTCTTGTCAGCCCCATGGAACTGAAGGCGGGTCTCGATAGCCAGGAGCAAGTGGCTGTTTGCCTGATAGGAGAGCCCAAAGGAGAACGCATGGGGGATGAACCAATCCGCTTCTGCGTCAATCGTCAGGGGGTCGCCGCCCGGCGAGAGCGGGGTTTCAGTCGTTCCCGTCATCTTGATCTTCGAATACATGCGGTACATCCCGCTGATCCTGACTTTGCGGTGTGGCTTGATGGTGAAGCCGAATCGTAGCGACGGGAACCCCATACCGCCGATGTCGTTCGTCACGCGCCCGTAGAAGGGGTTGCCCAACGCTGCGCCGACATTCTGCCAAAGGTCGGCCTTCTGCTTTGCGAAGGGCAGCCGTAGCGCGAGCCCGAGCAAGAATTTCTCATGGGCCCGAAACGAAAAGCCTGTCGAAAACTCGCCAACGAAGAACGATACGCTGAGGTCTTGAGGTTCGATATTGGTACAAGGCGGATTGGAGTCCGGGGTGCTCGGAATGTAATCGGGCGGGCCTCCCACCGGGGCACCATCCAAGCACGTCGCCCCGGCGAAGTCGGATCCGTACCCGGTCTCGATGTAAATTCCACCAGCAAATACGACGCGGGGTGCGATTCTCCCGGCGACGAAGCCCGACGGAATTGGCCCAAACCCGACCCCGGAATCAACTGTCGTGTTGGCGCCTTGAACAGGCGCCCGTTGGTTCACCATCAGCGCGGTGAAGTGGATGGTGAAGCCGAGCTTGTCGATGCCTTCCAGGTTGGCTGGATTGTGTACGAGCGCAGTGGGTTGATCGAGGTAGGTCACCCCGGTGAGCCCCATGCCAATGCTTCGGGAGTCGTATGCGGTTGGCTCGGGATTCGCAGCGGCAAGGGCAGGGGCCAGCAGGCTGGCGAGGAGACATGCCGTCAGCAGCTTGTACTTCATGTTGGGGTCCTTCGCGCCGTATACTAGACGGAAGGGTCCGTTTCGCGTCACAAAATATGCGTGACAGCGAGATCTGCGAGATGTCAGGGGCTACGGAGCGAGCCTGCCGATGGACTCGATGGCGAGGAGCTCGCGCACGCGTGAGTCTCTTATGACTGAATTGCGGCTTGGGACTCGGGGCGTAGTGAAGTCGTGCACGGCGCAGTGGACGCAAGTCCACGGAGCTGCAGGACTACACTGCGCAATACGCAGCACCCAACCAGGTCACAAGCCAAGGTCAGAAATGGCAGATCGGTTTCGAGGCGTCGTGCGGGGTGGTCGCGGTGGCGAGGAGCTCGCGGAGCGCACTCATGTGCGTGAGCAAGCACCGCAGACAGCGAGACGCCAGCGTGCGGCGGATCGGAAGCGAGATGCTGTTTCTGGTGGGCCATCCTGGACTCGAACCAGGAGCCAATGGATTAAGAACGCAGCGACTTGCGCTGCATAAGGCCCTTTTCGTAAGCGATTCTGACACCCCGGCACCCGCGATTGCGGTCACCAAGGGCCACCATGCGACCTTGTATCCCGTCAGCTGAACTCGGATACAAAAGGGCTCTGAGTTAAGAGACACTTTGCCGAGGGCGAGAGCCCTGCTGAAGAGTGTCCCATGCCAAGAAGAAAGAAACAATCGAGTGAAGCCGCCGTGCGCGACATCCGTCGCAAGACGCGCCGGAGGTTTTCCGCGGAGGAGAAGATTCGGATCGTACTCGACGGCCTGCGCGGCGAGCTCAGCGTGGCCGAGTTGTGCCGACGCGAAGGGATTGCCGCGAATCTGTATTACCGGTGGAGCAAGGACTTCCTCGAGGCCGGCAAAAGCCGGCTGAGTGGCGACACGGTGCGCGAAGCGACAAGCACGGAGGTCAAGGGCCTGCGGGCCGAGAACAGCGAGCTCAAAGAAGTCGTCGCGGAGATGACGCTCAAGAATCGTGTGCTCAAAAAAAGTCTGATGGGTCCTGGCGACAGGGACGACACGTGAGACGCAGCGCTTCAGAGAAGATGGAGCTCATCGACCTGGTCGAGCGCACCGACCTGCCGGTGCGGGTCACGCTGCGGCAGCTCGGCATCCCGCCAAGCACCTTCTACGGCTGGTACAAGCGGTACGTGGACGGTGGCTTCGATGCCCTGCACGACAAGTTGCCGCCGCCGCGTCCGAGGTGGAACAGAGTGCCCGACAAGGTACGGGCCGAGGTGATCGATTTGGCCCTCCAAAAGACGGAGCTTTCGGCACGGGAGCTGGCCTGCCACTTCACTGATGAGCGCCGATACTTCCTGAGCGAATCGAGCGTGTACCGCATCCTCAAGGCCGCGGATCTCATCACGAGCCCGGCGTACGTGCTGATGAGCGCGTCCGACCGCTTCAA
>JAFDFW010000066.1 GCA_019309605.1 Deltaproteobacteria bacterium
AGATCTCCTATTGTTCTTCCGGCCGGATGCCAACGAAGACGGTTGCGGTCCCGGGTTCATCCCCACGACCGAAGCCGTTCCGGTGCTCGCCGCCTACGTGCTCGGGTTTGGCCGCCGGCACGTGCTCGGCGAAACCGAATGGGACGCAATCTTGAAGGGTCCACCGCTCGGAAACGAGGGCGACTTCGTCGTCACTGTGAAGTAATCAGCCGACCAACCAAGAGCGGGTTGAGGTGAATCGACCCGGTTTTACGGGAGGCTCTCGGAAGGGTCTTGAAACATGGGTCTCATCCGTGATAGCTGCGTTTTCCCCGCTCGTGTCTGTCCTTGATCGCCCTTTTTGAGGAGGCCTTCATGCCTGATCTCTACTCCACGCGTTGGCTCATCTTTTTAGTGGTCGGCGTCCTGGCCGCTCTCGGCTGCTCGACGGATACCCAGCAAGGCGACGCTAGTGGCTCGCTTTCGCTCGAGCTCGTGCTCGCCGACGGCATCGTGATCAACAGCGTGTCCTGGGAGATCAGCCGCGATGATATGGAACCCATGTCGGGCGACATCAACACCAGCGCGCCCGGCTCGACCGCGTCGGTCGAAGTGTTTGGGCTTCTTCCCGGGGACGGCTACCTCGTCGAGCTCGAAGCGACGAGTGAGGACCGCGAGGTCACCTGCCGGGGCTCCGCGGAATTCGACGTCGAGGTCGGCGTGTCGACCGGCGTGATGGTGATGCTCAACTGCAAGCTCCCCGCGCGCTTCGGCGGTGTGCGCGTCAACGGCAAGCTCAACGTCTGCGCGCAGCTCCACAAGGTGGTGGTTTCGCCGCTTCAGACCTCGGTCGGCAACGACATCGACCTCTCGGCGATGGGCAATGACGAGGAAGGCGACTCGATCACGTACGCGTGGAGCAATGCCGGCGGCACCATCGGTGACCCCAACGCGCCTAAGACGACCTACACCTGCACCGAAGTTGGCCAGCATGAGATCACTATCACGATCTCGGATGACGACTTCGAGTTCTGCATGGACGACTGGACCGTCCCGGTGACCTGCGTCGAGGGTGATGGCGGTGACCTCTGCGACGGCGTCACCTGCGAGGGCGACGGCAACGAGTGCACCGAGACCGCTTGCAATTCCACAAATGCTGAGTGCGAGACCTCGGACGTCGAAGACGGCACCGGGTGCGGCGACGGCATATGCATGTCCGGCGTCTGCGAAGCGGTGCCCGATTGCACGGAACCCGCGGACTGCGACGATGCTAACCAGTGCACCAGCGGCGACTGTATCGAGGGCATGTGTGAGTTCACCCCCACCGATGGCGCGTCCTGCGAAGTCGAGGCCGGCGTGCCCGGGACCTGCGACAACGCCGGCAACTGCGTTGGCGTGACGGGCAACGATCCGGCACCAGAATTCAACACGCCCGGTGAGTTCGGATGCGACACCGGTCAGAACGACTTCACGCGCACTCTGAGCGGGCAGACCTCGGAGGTTTTCTCGGGTACGGTGAGCACTGCGCAGGGCGCCGGCGAATTCTACGTGGTCAATCCCGCCGGTCAGGAGACCTTTGGCACAGTTCCAACCGATCCCGGCACCGGGACCTATTCCGTTGAGATTCCGCTCTTCTGCGGGGTTCAGCTCGTCAAATTGGTGTGGCCCGAGACCGAGGGTGCCTGCGTGCTGGTCATCGAGGTTACGACGACCGACTGCGCGGCTGCCGATATCCGCCTAACGCTGTCCTGGGACAGCATCGGGCGGGATTGGGAGCTACACCTGATCAAGCCTGGCGGGCGAATCAACGACAACGCCACGGATTGCACTTGGACGTCTTGCATCTCTTCGTCGCCGGACTGGGGCGTTCAAGGTGATTCCTCCGACGACCCGAGTAAGGACATCGACAACACGGGACCGTTCGGACCGGAGAATATCCTCCTCGCGAAGCCTGAGAGCGGCACGTACACCGTGATGGTCGAGCACTGGAGTTCCAGCGGAGACCCACAATCCGACGGCCAAGTCGTGATCAACATTCTCGGTCAGCCATCGATCGTGCTGACGACGGAGAACCTGCCGCCCTTTTCCGTCTGGACTGCGGCGACCATCGAGTGGCCGGGCGGAACGGTAACCCCAAGTCAGGACGTATTCGACTGCACCGCCAGTTGGTCTGGCGGCTGCACCGCCGATATCCCGTGAGGCCGTGGCTCCCTGCACCCGCTACTGCCTCTCCGCGCGGTTCGCAACGCGACATAACATCTGGTACCGGGTAATTCGGACTCCCGAATGGGCCCGATGGGCTAAGAGAGCGGCGTTCCGGAGAACCTCGATGCGCTGATGGCGAGCGGCAAGTCGATTCTGAGCAACCGGCTCGATTCCCAAGGGGAGGAATGGGCGCTGCTTCAGGAGAGGATCCGAGAAGTCGGTGTGCAGGAGCTTTCGCTGTTTAGCGGGATGAATGACGAGGAAATCGACGCGTGCCTCGCCAAGAGCGTGCGGATCGATTGCCACAAAGGCGACGCCCTCATCAAGAAGGGGAACCCGGCGAAGAATCTGTATGCGGTGATTCGAGAGAACCTCGAGGTGAAGTCGGGCGATGAGGTGGTGGCGGTTCGGTCGGCCGGGGACGTGATTGGGGAGATCGCGTTCTTTCTGACTTTGCCGCGGACGATGGACGTGGTTGCGGCGACCGATGACGTGGAGGTCGTTTCGTTTAGCGCGTCGGCGTTGCAGAAGTTGATTCGGACGCAGCCGGAGGCAGCCACGAAGTTGCTGTTCAACATCTCGAAGTTGCTCTGTGTGAAGGTGGTGGGGACGGGGCACTAGCGTCTGCCCGGCGGCACAATTGACGCCGACGCAACGGTGTATATACACGTCTCATGTCCAAGGCACCGAGCCCACTCGTCTGCGCGTGCTTCAATACGCGAAAGACTGCGCGGGTGCTGGGGCAGGTGTATGACCGCGTGCTCAAGCCCTCTGCCCCATGCCCAAGGAGAGAAAACGCGATTCACGGTGAGCTCCCGTCATTCGCCCCGCCGGAGGCGCCAACTCCGGCCCGGGCCAATTGTCGTCGGCCGACAGCAGTTGTTGTCGGGAGGCGGTAGCTCCATCGCTGCTCGGCAATGGGCGACGCTCGTGGGGCCCGCGCCGAGTTACGGCACGACCGAGAGCGGGTCGACAATGGTCGGCACTGGGTCTTCGACCGCCGACTTCAAGAACAGCAAACGCTGCAGCTGGGCCTCGGCGGACGACTGGCCGCAGAAGTGGCCTTCGGGCTCGAATCGACATCCCGGCGTATGGGGGATGTCAGCGACCCCAAACGGCACGAACTGATAGAACGCCGCCGTCGTCTCCGAATCGATGTTGCCGGTGACCGGGCCGATGACCTGCTCCAAGATCGGGCTCGCTTGCCAGATCGGCGCGAGGTGGGGCATCGGTCCGAACATCCAGGCCAACGAGCGCGTGGCGTTGTTGGGCACCTGGGTGTCAGCCAAGCCCTCGACGACCAGGACGCTCGCTTTGCGGGTCGTCCCCGCGACTTCCAACCGGTTGCGATAGAGATACTGCGTCTGGTGGTGCGGATCCTGGTGGTCGAAAATCATTTGGAAGATCGAAAGAGCAAGCCAGTAGTCCCTCGGGGTCGCATTGGGAATCAGCTCGGCCAGACCGGGCGGGAAGATGTTGAGGAAGTCGCCCTCTCGGAAGTACTGCTCTCCTTGCCGTTGCGAGCCCACGACAAGCGCTGCGGCTTTGAGCTCGGGCGCGTAGCTCAGCAACGCGGACCCGTAGATCGAGCCCATGCTGATTCCGACGTACGTGAGCGGCGCCTGCAAATCGAGGTCGGGAACGCCGTCGCCGCCGGAGAGCGGCACCTCGTCGAGCGAGCCGAGGCCCTCGAGGAAGCGTAGGAACGCCATCTGGTCGCCCAGGGTCTGCGCGTGGAAGTGCGGAAACCGCCATTGTTCGATGAGCGTGGCAAAGAGGAGCGCGCTTTGCTCGTCCCCATTCAGGCCGACCTCCCGGTTGAGCGTATCGGTCATGCCGATCACGGCGAAACCGGCCTCCGCAAGGCCTGCCGCCTCCGCCTCCCAGACCACGTCTTCGGCGCTACCGGGGCCTCCATGCTGGAACATGACGACCGGGACGGGACCGTCCTCGGCTGCATCGGGCAGCGCGAGCACGAACGGCACGTCGAGGGTTCCCGTGATCCGTGGATCGCCATTCTCGTCACTGGCGATGAAGTATTGATCCTCGCGCCAGTTGGGCGCCTCCCAGGTCCCGCGCACGACGGCGGCAACGTTGCCGAAACCCGGATCGACGCTCGCGACCGTGAAGCTTGGCAGCGGCCGGGCGAGGATCTGCTCCTTCATCGAGAGCGGCCTGCGTGTGATGTCGTCCATGCTGCGGATCGTGAAGCGAGTGACGAGCGCGATGTCGTCCGCCTCGATCGGCGGCGAGACGTGACTCGGGTCGGCCAGCACGTCGAGCACGCCATCGGCGAGAAGCGCGCGCGCCTGGGTGACCTCGGGCATCTCCCCCGTCTGCTCTGGCCCGAGCGCCGCCGTCATGAACGGCGACGGTTCGAGCGGTCTGCCGTCCCGAGTCAGCGCGTCCCGCGTCACCACCAATGCGTAGCGTCCTTTGGGAGAGAGCGGGATCGAGGGGTAGAGCACCAAGGAATGGTCGATGGGCTGACGACCCAGCGCTCTTGACAGGGCGCTCAGCTTGAAGGGGACGCGGTTTCCGAAGGTCTCGCTTGCCGGGGTCACGTCGAAGAGCCCCATCGCCGCCGTCGGCTCGAGAGAGGCTTCCGGGGTAAGCGGCAGCGAACCCTCGTCCGGCGCGACGTCGAGCGGAATCACAATCCCGCCGACCGGGCTGAAGCCATCGACCAACCGGGCTTCGGCGCTGAGCGCCGAGTAGAGCACCTGCACGTCGACCTCGCCCACCGGGATGGGGCCGGAGTAGCGGTATCCCGTGGCCGTGGAGGGATCCTCCCACAGGTAGTAGTCGTCGGGGAACGGGGCCAAGGTCGTTCCATCGGTGCGGTCGTACGGGATGACGGGACTGCCGGGATCGATGACCGTCCCGGTCCGTCCGCCGATCAGGAAGGCCGTCGACAAGGCGTTGCAGCGGCTGCTGGTGTCCTGCGTCAAGTCGCCGTTGACGTCGAAGACCTGTCCGAGCACCGCGCCGAGCCCGGGGAGGATCACCTCGGCGAACGCGACTGCGTCGTCGGAATCGATCGTGGCGCCCATCACGCCGTTCGAGAAGCCCTCGTCGGACATCGTCATGCGGACGACGGCGTTGTCGACCGCGGCGGGGGCGCCGAGAAGGTGGAGGGGAACCGTGCCGAGCGCGCCGCTTGCGCAGACGGTGCCGCTTTGCGTGGGCTGCCCGAGATTGAGGATCACCTGGCTCGCTTCGACGCCGCTCGAAAGAACGCGCACGTTGGCGCAGCGTTCCTCGAGGTTCGCATCGACGACGAGTTGGACCTCCGTCGGCGTAATCGCGGCCGCGCATTGCTGTCCTTGGATCGACTTCGTCAGGCCGCAAAGCCCGTCGGACAGGGCTTGATCGAGGTCGCTGAGGTCGGCGCCGACTCCGCTGAGGACCGGACCGATTCCGGTGAGCGCGTTGTCTACCCCGTCGGTGCCCTCGCCAGGGGTTAGGCCGCCAACCATGCAGGTTGCTCCGTCGCAGCTATCGAGGTCGTATCCGAGATGGCAGCTCGGCGCGAGCTCGAGCCGCGTGAGCGTGTGGGTCAGCTCGTTGCCGGTGGGCGTGCAGCTCGTCGGATTGCTCAGGCTCTCATCGCCGGCGCAGGCGTTTTGCTGTTGTGGCACCGAGTGCTCGCAGCACGGCCTGGTCGGGAAGAGCCCGCTATCGCTGCACTGGCGCTCCGGCGGCGCACACATCTCGAACGCGGGATCCCCGTGCACGCATTTGACCTCGACGCTCCAGTACTGGTCGATGCACGCGAACGAGTCGTCCCGGATCCCGACGTAGATCACGTGCTCACCCACGCGCTCGCAGGTGTAGGTCGTGGAAGGCGCACTCGAGTCGGCGATCTCGCCGCCACCGCCGAACCAAAAGAAGGTGATGGGATCACCCTCCGGGTCGAACGCCGTCGCCGAAAGCGTGATCTCGTCTCCGATCGATGTCTGCAAAGGAGATACGACGACCTTCGTGAGCTCGGGGCACACGTTGAGCTCGCCATTGACCCGGACTCCGCCGAAGCGCTCCGGAGGCTTGCAGTTGAGCATCACCATCACTTCGGTCGACGCGCCCGCCTCGACATCGAAGAAGGCATCGCCGCCGCACGCGACTTCGGGATCGATGGTCATCGCCTCGAGCGCGACCAAGTACCCTTGCCCCGGCCGGAGCCCAAACACCTCGACCGACGCGGTGGCCCCGGGAGCGCTCGTATCGATGACACCGGCCATCGGCTCCATGTCGCCACCCGAGATCTCCCAGCGGACTTCGCTGATCTCAACGCCCGCCGCGAGCTCCAGCTGTAGGAGCAGAGAACCGGCGCTCGTTTCGTTTGCTGGGGCTTCTCCAGAGCAGGCGGCCAAAACCACCGCCGCCGTCAAGATCGGCAGCAACGAGCATGGGGGGCGAAACGTAGGCATTTGGGAAACCTCTCTTCCGGGCAAAAACCGTATACTAGTGCCTCGCCTTTGCACAGCGGTATCCTGCGGATAGGCGAAACAAAGGCGCTCTCGGGTGCACCGCAACTCGACATAACATTTGGTACCGCGAAATTCGGATGTGAGCCCCAAGCAGTAATGTCCGGTTTCTCCCAAGCATAGATGTCCGGTCCGGGGTTCAATCCGGCCCATGACCGGCGATCTCCTCACCCTGAGTACGAGAGAAATGGACACACTCGCGATCATCACGCGGCTCGCGGAGCGACGCATGACGCAGGCCCAGGCGGCGCGTTGTCTTGACCGAAGCGAGCGTCAGGTTCGGAGGCTGCTTCGGGCATTTGAGAGAGACGGCCCTGCGGGCCTCGCGGATAAGCGCCGTGGCAGACCTGCGCCCAATCGCATTCCCAAGGCGTACCAGGAGCACGTGATCGGTCTTGTGCGCGAGCGCTACGTAGACTTCGTCCCGACGCTGGCCCAAGAGAAGCTTGAGGAGTACCACGACATCCGGGTCGCGCCCGAAACGCTTCGTCAGTGGATGATTGCGGCCGGGATCTGGAAGACCCGCGCACAGCGTCGTAAACGCATCCAGCAGCCGCGTCACCGTCGCGATTGTTACGGCGAGCTCGTGCAGATCGACGGCTCGGACCACCACTGGTTCGAGGACCGCGGACCTCGCTGTGTGCTCCTTGTCTACGTCGACGACGCGACCGGCAAGCTCATGGCGCTGCGGATGTGCGAATCGGAGTCGGCGTTCAGCTACTTTCATGCGACCCGTTCGTACCTAGAGCGCCACGGTAAGCCGGTCGCGTTGTACAGCGACAAAGCCGGGGTGTTCCGCGTCAATGCCAAGCGCCCGAAAGCCGGCGACGGCTTCACGCAGTTTGGGCGCGCCATGAGCGACCTCAATATCGACGTGATTTGTGCCAATACGCCAGCGGCCAAGGGCCGCGTCGAGCGGGCGCACCAGACGCTTCAAGACCGACTCGTCAGGGAGCTCCGGCTGCGTGGCATCTGCACGATCGACGAAGCGAATGCGTACTTGCCCGAGTTCATGGACGACTACAATCGACGCTTTGGACGCGCGGCACGAAACGACCACGATGCGCATCGGCCCCTGCTCGAGCGCGACGGTCACGACGACATCTTCACTTGGCAAGAACAGCGGCGCGTGACCGCTCAGCTCACCGTGCATCACAAGCGCACGATGTATCTTCTGCAGCCCACCGAGGAGGCGAAGGCCGCAGCGAAAAAGCGCGTGACCGTCGTCGAGTACGAGGACGGCCGCGTGTCGATTCGCTTCGAGGGCATCGCGCTTGTCGCTCGACCCTTTCACAAGGACGGCTGCGTGACCCAGGGCACCATCGTCGAAAACAAGCTCCTCAGCGGCGCCCTCACCGAGATTCGCAAGCGCCAACAACAAAAGGAGCAGGCGCTCGTCAAGTCCGCCAAGATCAAGCGTGTGAAGCGCATCGTGCGTGACCGCTTTGCCGGCCGGTTTCCGCCTCCCGGTCCCTGAGCCGAGCTCGCTGCCCGACGCGGCGCCGACCGGCATCTCAAGCCATCTGCTTCCTGCCCCATGCTCACGTTCCCCCTGACTTACCGGGTGCTTCAGGCCGCCAACCGCCCTGCCCCCTGCAGGCCCGCTACCCCGCAGTCCCCATTCGGTAGCGGACATTTCTAACTGGCACAACCACCGGACACTTACGCCTGGTTTTGACATCGGACTCCCGAATGGGCCCAATGGGCTAGGAGAGTCCTGAACCTCGCTCGTGCCTTAGGTGACTCCTAGTTGGGCTTGCAAATTGACCCTGGGTCAACTACCCTGACCCAGGGTCGACAAGCTTGAGGAGTCCTGCGTGGCACAGGTCGAGTACAGCCGGGCGTTTACCGAAGAGCAGAAGCAGCAACGGCGCGATCATTGCCGCCGCGCAGTCCCTCTACTCGGACCGTCGCTACGAGGAAGTGACCATGGCGGCCATCGCGCGCGCGGCCGCAGTGGGTAAGGGCACGGTGTTCTTCTACTTCGGCACCAAAGAAGCATTGTTCCTGGCTTGTGCCCGTGGCGAGATCGAGTCGTTCTTTGCTGACCTCGAACGCGCGCTTGCGGGCCACCCAACGCCCAGCGGACGCGAAGCCGTCGTCGCGGGGTTGGGCGCAACGATCGACGCGCACCCCGCGATCGTGCGCATCCTCGGGTTGGTTCACGTGGTGCTCGAGCACAACGTGACGTTCGAAGCCGCGTTGGAGTTTCGTCGTGCGTTGATTCCGTTGCTGTCCCGCGTCGGTGAGCAGTGGGAACGGCACCTGAGCTTCCTGACCGAAGGCGAGGGTGCGAGGCTGTTGCTCCGAGTTCACGCGATGGCGCTTGGGTTCGCTCAACTCGCAGACCCGTCGCCAACCTTGCGTAGAGTCCAGGAACAACCTGGCATGGAACTCTACGACGTTGATTTTCGCAGTGCTCTTCTCGACAGCGTGGAGCTTGTCATTCGAGGCGCGCAGCAAAGGGCACGAGCATGACCACGATCAAGCGCACGTACTGCAGAATTTGCGAGGCTCATTGCGGCCTTACCGTGGAGGTGGACGAGCGAACCCAGCGCGTGGGGAGGGTTCGCCCCGACCACGAGAACCCGGTGTCGAAGGGCTATTCCTGCGTGAAGGGGCTTGGAAGCGGGGCCATGCACGACGACGAAGAACGTCTCAACTTCCCGATGAAGCGCGTCGGGTCGACGTTCGAGCGGATCAGCTGGGAGCAAGCGATCGCGGAGATTGGTGCCAAGGTTCGACAGCTGCGCAAAGAGTTCGGTCCCCGTTCGGTAGGGCTCTACACGGGCAACCCTACCTATTTCAGTTTTCAGAATATCTTGATGTCGTCGGGCTTCATCGAAGCGCTGCATTCGCCGAACTTGTTCGCGTCTCACTCGGTCGACAACAACAACAAGTTACACGTCTCCACCGTGATGTACGGGCGATCGATGGTGCATCCGGTCCCCGACTTGGAACACACCGAGTTTTTCATGTGCATGGGTAGCAACCCGGTCGTGAGCCAGATGTCGATCATCCAGCTCCCGAACTCGCTCAAGTGCCTCCAAGACGTCGAGTCGCGGGGGGGCAGGGTGGTCATCGTCGACCCTCGCCGCACCGAGACCGCGCAGAAGGTCGGAGAGCACATCTCGATTCAGCCCCAAACCGACGCATATCTGTTGATGGCGATGTTGCACGTCATCGCGCACGAGGATGGCCTCGACCTCGGACCGGCCAAGAAGATCGCTCACGGCGTCGACGACTTTGTTGGGGTAGCTGCTGATTGGACGCCCGAGCGCGCGGCGGTGGTCACCGGGATCGACGCTTCCACGATCCGCGAGTTGGCGCGTGCCTACCGAGACGCGGACGGGGGGGCGCTGTACATGTCGACGGGCGTCAATATGGGTCCCTTTGGATCGATCGCCTATTGGTTGGTACAGGGGCTCAACTTGATCACCGGCAACATCGATCGCCGAGGAGGGTTGCTGGTGCCGCGGGGCCCGTTCGACAGCCTCAAGCTTGCGGGGTGGCTGGGGCTTGGCGGCTTCAACGAACACCGCACGCTTCGGGGGGACTGGCACCAGGTTGCTGGGTGTTTTCCGATTGCCGCCTTGCCTGGCGAGATCGACAACGACGACCCCAGGCGCATCCGCGCGCTCTTCGTGTCTGCGGGCAATCCGGTGCATTCGATGCCCGAGGGCGGGGCGTTGGCGCGCACGTTCGACAAACTCTCGTTGCTGGTTTCGATCGACATCTATCGCAACGAGACCTCGGCCCATGCGGACTATCTGCTACCGGCAACCGACATGCTCGAGCGGTCCGACTATCCGGCTTCGCATGCGATGCTGCAGGTGACGCCGCATGCTCAGTACACGCCCGCGATGGTGCCACCCAAGTACGAGCGTCGCGAGGAGTGGCGCATTTTCTCGGATCTTGCTGTGGCGTGCGGCGCCAAGCCGTGGGGCAAAGTGGGCAATCTCCTGCCTCGGATCAACCGCTTGCTTGCGCGCTTGCCCGGCGATGCTGAGGTCACGCCCGACCACGTCTTGGCGCTCCTGATGCGGTGGGGTGGCGAGGTCACACTCGAGCAGCTCAAGCAAGCGCCCGGCGGCATCCCGCTACCACCCAACGAGCCAGGTTCGTTCTTCGGCGCACGTGTTCCCTCGGAAGACGGCAAGGTCCAGCTGTACCCAAAGGATGTTGCCGCCGACCTGCCGCGACTTCGCCGCGAGGAGAGTCGCTTGAGTCCGCGACCGGGGAAGCTGGTTTTGATCGGGCAGCGGGATCGCCGCTCACACAACAGCTGGATGCACAACAGTCCGCACATTCGCCAACCGTCCGGCAACCGGGCGCTCATCCACCCCGCCGACGCCAAGGCTCTCTCGATCGCGGACGGGGACGAGGTCGAGGTGGGGACCGAACAAGGCAGCATTCGTCTCCTTGCCCGGCTCACCAATGAGATGCGGCGCGGTGTGGTCGCCGTCCCGCACGGATGGGGACACAAGGGGACCCAAGTGAAGAGAGCCGCCGCGTTGCCCGGCGCCAACGTCAACGAGGTGATCCCGGGCGGCCACGCCAACCTCGAGCCCGTAAGCGGCATGGCCATCATGATGGGACACGAGGTGCAGGTCCGACGCGTGGAGGTCCGGGCGAGCACCGAGGCGAAGACCGAGCGACAACCGGCGGCGAGCGAAGCTGCCAATTGAACTCACGCCATCGGCATCGCCCTGCATGCGTGGTTCGCTGTGGTCTGGTAAAGGCGCCCCGTAGTTTCACCACCCTGCGGGCTACTTATGTCTCCTTCCAACCTAGCCCGATTCGCGCTCACGCTGATCTTGTCGTTCGTCCTTGGGTGCAGTAGCAGCAGCGAAGGTGGCTACAGCGCGCCGGCCCCGAACGACGCGCTCCCCCCGCTTTCCGCCGTCCCCGACGTCGACATCGGCCGCATCGTCGACTCTTCGGGTCGCGAGGTGCTGCTCCGCGGCGTCAACGTGAACGCCCACGTCGAGTACTGGCAGTACGATCCCGAGCTGTTCACCACATATCCCTTCACCGAGGAAGACGCCTACATGGTCGCCGCGATGGGTTGGACCATGGTGCGACTCCTGCTGAGTTGGTCGCGGGTGGAGCCCGAGCCCGGCGTATACGGTGAGGCGTACCTCGACGAAATCGCCGCGTGAGCGTAGGAAGAACAAACGCCCTGTCCAGAAGCGGCAGATCGGTTTCGAGGCGTCGTGCGATGGTGGGTCGGTGGCGAGGAGCGCGCGGAGCGTACTTGTGTACGCGAGCACGCACCGCAGACAGCGAGCCGCCAGCGTGCGGCGGATCGGAAGCGAGGTGCTGTTTCTGGTGGGCCATCCTGGACTCGAACCAGGAGCCAATGGATTAAGAAAAGCCATCTACGACTCCCTAGACCCTCCAAAACGCAAGGTCACGGGGAGTTAGCTGCGACACGCGGTGTCACAGAGCGGCAGAGAATGACACACGACACGCATCCATGACACCGCACGTGACACCGCGAGCGGGTCGTCGAGCGGACAGGCGAAACAAAGGCGGTCTTGGGCGCGCCGCAACTCGACATAACATCTGGTACCGCGCAATTGGGCCCTCAACATGAGCCCGACGGGCTAAGCGAGCCAAATCCCGACACGAACGCGCTGCGCGTATCCCGCCGCATCGCGCAAGACCTGCACCGATTGCGAGTGCTAGATCGTCGTATTCAACGGCCCGCCTCGTGGTCCACAACTTGCATCAACTCTCATCGCATCGCGCAAAGTACGAGAAGGGAGTTCCCGATGGCCGTTTCATCCACCGTTCGCGGAGGTCAAGGCCCGGTTGTGAGTGGCTCTCCCTACTTCGCTGATCTAAGCGAGCATCCCCCCGAAACGTATCGCCCGGACATCGACGAAGTCCTGGGCCAGCTTCAGGCCAACAAGGACTCTTGGGTTCGGCTTGGAATGGACGAACGGCTGTCCTTACTAGAAGAGGTGCGGCAAGATTTCATCTCCGTGAGCGACCGTTGGGTTGCGGCCGAGCTCGAGGCCAAGCGGATCGCACCGCAAACGCTCGGCGAAGCGGAAGAATGGGCCATGCTGGCCACAGTTCATCGAGCCCTCCGCACGCTTCGACAGTCCCTCACCGAGGTGGAGGCGCTGGGCCAGCCCAAGGTGCCCGGGCCGATCTCATCGCGTCCCAATGGACAAGTCGTCGCCCAAACGTTTCCCCTCTCAGTGTGGGATCGTTTCCTCTTCCTTGGAACCACGGGCGAAGTTTGGATGGAGCCCGGCGTGGGCGTCGACGAAATGGTGGCCACCCAGGCGGCGGCCTACAAAGACGCGAACCGAGAGGGCAGGGTTTGCCTGGTGCTGGGTGCCGGGAACGCGTCGATGCTTCCCGTCACCGATGCGCTCGACAAGCTCTTCGTCGAGCTGCAGGTGGTTGTTCTCAAACCGAACCCCGTCAACGCGCACCTCGGGCCGTTGATCGAGGAGGGTTTCCGAGTGCTCATCGAGCGCGGCTTCCTGGCCGTTGTGTACGGCGGGGCGAAAGAGGGTGCCTATCTCACCAGTCATCCGGACGTAGACGATTTGCACCTCACCGGTTCGGACAAGACGTTCGAAGCCGTCGTTTTTGGACCTGGCTCAGAAGGCGCAAAACGAAAAGCTGAACGCCGCCCACTCATCGCGAAGCGGTTCACCGGCGAGCTCGGCAACGTCAGCCCCGTCATTGTCGTTCCTGGGCCCTGGACGCAACGCGACATTGACGAGCAGGCCAAGCACATTGCCACCTGGCTGGGCATCAATGCTGGGTTCAACTGTCTAACCCCGAGGGTGCTCATCCAACACAGCTCCTGGACGCAACGAAACCCGCTCATGGACGCGGTCGGCGGGCTCCTGGAGCAAGTTCCCCCGCGCTACGCGTACTACCCGGGCGCCCACGATCGCCATGCAGAGTACCTGGCGGCACATCCTGAAGCGCGCCTGTTTGGAACGGCAGAGGAGGGTCAGCTTCCCTGGGCGCTGATTCCCGACGTGAACCCCGAAGACGCGAATGATATCTGCTTCAGGCGCGAGGCGTTCTGTGGGCTTTTTGCCGAGACAGCCCTCGACGCGCCGAGCACGGCGAGCTTCATCGAACGTGCGGTTGAGTTTGCAAATCAAACGCTGTGGGGGACCCTTTGCGCGACAATCATCGTTCACCCGAAGTCCATGCGCGATCCAAACATCGCAGCAGCGGTGGATCAGGCCATCTCCGACCTACGGTACGGGACCGTCTCGCTGAACATGCTGGTCTATTTTTCCGCCTACTTCATGGGCAGCCCCTGGGGTGGAATCACGGGACACGACATCTACGACGTCCAATCCGGAATCGGAAAGGCCACCAACATGCTGATGTTTGAGCGTCCTCAGAAGTCAATCCTCAGGGCGCCCTTCCGAAGACTCGACCCACTGACAGTCAAATCAAAACGAGCAGCCGAGTTTGCTCAAAAGCTCGCCGCCTTTGAAGCGCGCCCCTCGTGGAGCAAGCTCCCGAGTCTGGTTTGGACGGCTCTGCGCGCTTAGCGACTTACGATCTTCGTTGCTAGCCATCCAAACCCACGCACGGCTTAGGTCCCGCGCCCCTCACACCAAATCCAGCTGCGCCAACTTCCTAAAGTGCGCATCACGGGTACACAAGCTCGCGCCATGCTCCGTCACCAGCGCGGCAATCCACAAGTCATTGATCGGCACCGGCGTTCCCCTTACGCAAGAGTCAGCGCATCTCGTGCAGCGTCCGCTTGCTGCGATCGGATGACGACGAACTTATCGAAGCCGTGCACGAAGGCGAGCTTCGCCTCACCGTCGCCGACAAGCTACTGAGTGAAGCTGCGGCAAGGAAAGCAGTGCTTGGCGAGGGGTGACTGATGGTTCTGTCCTAGATCGCCGCCGCCGAATGAGCGTTCTCAGCGAGCCACCGCTTCCGCTCGCAGGGTCCGGCATGACGTGCTCCACGCGGGAACTGACCGAGGTGGCTTCATCGTCACTCTGGCTTGCCCGCATCGCCAGCAACCTCACCGTGGTTGGCGTCTAGAACCGAACCGCCGGCGGGCGCCAGCGTGAGAATCACTCGGGAAGTTGACCCGATGGATGCCGGACCGCCAACCACTGTGGGGTTGTGGCCGATTGAAATTATCGAGAGTGTTGGCCGTGCTCCACGTGCACGGCGTCCGGGGACTGTCTTCGGCCGAACACGACCAGTAAGCCGCCGAATACGAACATCTGCACGCCGTAGACTGCCGAGGGAATCGCCATCTCCGCGGACTTCAACAAGGTCAGCGTCACCATCAGCCCGATGGTCCCATTCTTAATCCCAACTTCGATAGCGATGGTGAGGCCGTCTTCGCGACTGACGCCGAGGAGCTTGCTGCTCGCGAAGCCAATCGCGATTCCGACGATGTTGAGCGCTGTCGCCGCCGGGCCCGCCTGTGCAACTAGAGAAATGATCTCGTGTCGGGTTCCGTAGACGATCACGGCGATCAGCAGGACTAGAACGACGAGGCCGAATTTGCCTACGTATTTCTCCGCCCGCTCCGCGAAGGACAGGGACCTACGACGCACGAACATGCCGATGAGGACCGGAAGAATGACCACGACTGAAAGCGTGATGACGGTTCGAAGAACGGGAAGTTGCACCGTCTGTTCCTCCGCGCCCGTCGAGTAGAGAGCCAGCGCGAAGTTGGTGAAGAGCGGAATGGTGACGATGGTAATGAGGCTCGCGAGCACCGTGAGCATAATCGAGAGGGCGACGTTGCCCCGCGCAAGAAGCGTGAAAACGTTCGAAGTCGTGCCGCCTGGACACGCGGCGATGATGACCAACCCCACCGCGATCACGGGTGAAAGCCCCATGAACTCTGCGAGACCGAAAGCCAAGAGGGGGATGAGGGTCACCTGTGCAATCGTGCCGACGACCATGGCTTTGGGCCGCGCGACCACCTGGTGAAAATCTCGGACAGTGAGGCCGAGGCCCATCCCCGCCATGATGATCATGAGCGCGACCGGGAGGCCGACTTCGATGAAGGGTGACTGCTCCATGACCTGGGCGGGAGGCCGGAGGCTCACCCGAGCGTCGCCGCCGTGTCAAGCGTAACGGCAGCAACCTCACAGCCACCCAGCAACCTCACCCAGGTTGGCGTCCGCCATCGCGGGTGATGGTATCCGCCAATCGAGCTGCGGCAACGCCTTGGAATCACTTGTGGGGAGCCTGGCGCGCTTCATGCGTACCCGTCGTTCATGACTCAACCACGCCTCGTGGTCCCCGGCGACACCCTGATGATCACGCGACGCACGCTTCGGCGTCATCATCTCTTCCGTCCCGATTCCGCGATCCGTCAGCTCTACTTGTACACGCTCGCCTTGTGCGCTCGGCAGTTCGGCATCCTCGTGCACGCCGTCACCCTCATGTCGACGCATGAGCATCTGATCGTGACGGATCCGCAAGGGCGTTACCCTGACTTCTTGCGCCGCCTTCACCGGCTCGTGTCCCTCGGCACCAAGGTGCTTCGCAAGTGGGAGGGCCCCACCTGGGACCATGAGCAATCCTCGGTCGTGCGACTGTTGACCCAGCAGGCGGTCATCGAGAAGCTCGCCTACGTCATGGCCAACCCGGTCCAGGCGGGCCTGGTCCGCCATGCACGGGACTGGCCGGGCATCACTGTGCTGCCCCACGAGCTTGGGCGCCGCCTTTGGACCGTAAAGCGGCCCGAGGCGTACTTCGATACCAAGAATCGGCAATGGCCCGACACCGTCGAGCTGACACTGACATTGCCGCCACTGCTCGAGCGGACGTACGACGCGCAGGCGGGTCGCGAATCGGCGTGCGACGAGCTTTGAGCCGCTCCGAGATCGAAACCCGACTTTTGCTGTAGGTCGCGGGCAGAAGAAGATGTTTCTTCAGGCCGTGGCAGAGCTTCGCGCCTTCCGGAACGCCTACCGACAAGCGCTCGAGCAGTGGCGTGCAGGGCTAAGAAGCGTGGTGTTCCCGCAGGGCACCTGGTGCATGTGCCGGGTGCACTGCGACCTGTCCTCGTCCCGTACCTGTTGCGAGGGACGGCTGTAGTTCTCAGCTCTTCGCGCGGCGAGCATAGCCAATTCAAAGGCCCTGTCCGCGCTGCGAGCCACGCGACATAATATCTAGTTCTGCGCAATTCAGGAGCTGAGTGAGCATCTCATGTGAACTCATAAGAAAACCGGCGCCGTCGAATCGACGGCGCCGGTTTCTGACCGAAAGGTCTTCACATTGTCGGTCGGTCGAGCTCGCTTAGAGCTATCGGAGGCCGCAGGCGTCGGTGTTCGCGGCTTCTATGCATGTTGCCAGCAGGTCTCCCTCTAATGTTGCCTCGCAAACGGTAACCGCGGTCTCGCATATCATCGTCTTGGTGTCGTCACCCACGCAGTCCCCGTAGTCGCAATTGCCCGTTGGGGTACCGCCAGTGCCGCCAGTGCCAGCCGTACCGCCAGTGCCAGCCGTGCCGCCGCTGCCGGCCGTGCCGCCAGTGCCAGCCGTGCCGCCGCTGCCGGCCGTGCCACCACTGCCGCCCGTGCCCTCATCGTCACCGCAGCCGATCACCCCCAAGGTCCCAGCCAGCAACGCGATCATAAAAAGTCTGCTTAGTTGCATAACGTCATCTCCTCGATGTGGGACCCGAGGATCCCTCTCCCTGTTGTGCCCTACCACAGCCCTACCATGGCGCGATGTGCGCGCCCACCCGTTAGTACGCGCAAATCTTGCGCACTGCAGTGGTTGACCGTTGAGCACCGAGGGGTGTGAGCCCTGCTCATGTGAGGCTCGCTTTCTGAGGCGACCGCGCGTCGTGAAGTTTTCGCCCAAACTGCCTGCCGCGGAGCCTATTGTCGGCCCCACTACACGTGGTATGGAAATGGGGAGTCGGCTGAATCCAAGGAGGTGAAACCATGAAACTGCACAGAGTCTTTTTGATCGCCTTGATGACTAGCGCCTTCGCAGTGCTCGGCTGCGGTGACAGCGGTCAGAGTGCATCCGAGGTGTGCAACGCCTGCGATAACCAGAATTTCAAAGCGGCATGCGAGACTGCCTACGACACCTGCATCAGGATTGACGGCGGCGGGCACGAAGAGTGCGTTGTAGTCGGCCTCGCGGCCTGCGGGATCTAGACCCGACGCGGCCTAGCCCGCGCCGGCGTGTTCGAGCACGACGACCCACACCGCAATTGCAAAACCGATGACCATCGCGACGCCCGCGAACTTACCGGCGTGCGCGTAGGCTTCGGGGATCATCGTGTTGGCCAACATCATGAGCATCGCGCCGCCCGCGAATGCTTGGACCACCGCCAACACGAGGTTGGATGCACCGCCGAGTAGGGCATATCCCGCCGCCGACGCGCACGCGCAAACCATCGCAATCGCCGACCAGAGCAGAAGTATCTTCACCCGGCTCCATCCACCGGCTCTCATTCCCGCCGTGCTCGCCGCGGCCTCCGGAAGATTCGACATGAACACGGCAACCAGCATGGCAACGCTAACGGTGCCTCCTTGTAACACGCCCAGCCCGATGACGACGGACTCGGGCACGCCGTCGAGAATGATTCCGAGGACGAGCGGGACGACCAGCGTCGCTTGGGCGGCGGCCGCCTCGCTTTGTCTGCCGCCCATGCGCCCAATCAGCATATCGGCAAAGAAGAACGTGAACGCCCCAAGGAAGAACCCCAAGGTGGGAAACCCGCTGAGCTTGGCGATGTGAAGCGCTTCGTAGACGAGCTCGTAGGCAACTGCGGACATCAGCACGCCGGCGCCAAAACCCATGACGATGCCGAGCGTTCGCTTTCCGATGGTTACCCATGAGGCAATCAACCCGCCGACGATCAAGGAGGAGGCCGCGACCAAACCCCAGATGAACGCACTGCCCATGGCGGGGACGATGCTCACGCCTCAGTCTGACTTTCAAGCGAAACCCGATGACGAGTGCCGGTTCAGCGGACTTTGAGGGCGCAGGATGTAACTCGAGTGCCCTGCCTCAGACGCTGTCGAGCGTGGCGGCCCTGGGGTATAACGAGGCGTGTCGTCGGTCTATGCAAGTCCCGCCGAGCGCCAAGCTCGTGGAAAGGCCCTTCGGAAGGCCGTGCCCCGATCGAGCCACGGCGAGTGGGCCGCTCGGAAGAACCGGCCCGACCCCGTCGAGGCGCTCACGAGCCAGAATAGCGACCGCGTGCCATGGCTCGTTCCGATCCGACACCACAGGATGAGCGAATCACCGTTCGCCTTCTTCCGCGGCGCGGCGAAGATCATGGCGGCTGATCTCGCTGCGACGCCCGCTCGGGAACTTCGGTTCCTACGCGGCACCGGACCGTGGGCACGTGTTCGACCTCAACGACTTCGACGAGACCCTCCCGGGTCCCTGGGAGTGGGATCTCAAACGGCTGGCCACCAGCTTTGTCGTCGCCGGACGAGACAACGAGCTCGACGCCGCCGACATCCGTCCCGTCGCGATGAAGTCGGTCGCGGCCTACCGCGAGGCGATGGCGGAGTTCGCTGAGGGCAAAACGATGGACGTCTGGTACGCACGGCTCTCGGTCGAAGAAATCCTCGAGGCGGTTCCCCGCAAAGCGGATCGCAAGCGTGTGGCCAAAGCGGCAAAGAAGGCGCGCTCAAGACACAGCCTCAGGGCGCTTTCCAAGCTTGCCGAGAAGGTTGGGGGTGCCCATCGGATCAAGAGCGACCCGCCGCTCTTGCTGCCCTTGCGCGAGCTGCCGAGCGCTGCGAAGTCAGAGGACCTGCAGGCTATCGTCGAATCGAGCCTCGAAAGGTATGCCGCCACGCTGAACGACGATCGCAAGCGACTTCTCGAACGGTTCCGTTTTGTGGAGATCGCGATGAAAGTCGTCGGTGTCGGAAGCGTCGGCACGCGCTGTATGATCGTCCTTTTCGAGGGGCGCGACCAAGATGATCCCCTCTTCCTGCAGGTGAAGCAGGCCAGCCGCTCGGTTCTCGAAGACTACTTACCGAAGAGCGAGTACGCTGAGCACGGTCAGCGCGTGATCGAAGGGCAGAGGCTCATGCAGGCTGCGAGCGACATCTTCCTCGGGTGGACGACCGAAAAGGAGAGGCAGCATCACTACTACTGGCGCCAGCTCCACGACATGAAAGGCTCGGCGGACATCTCGGCGATGGACGCTATCGCGTTGGCCAACTACGGCAAGCTCTGTGGATGGACGCTCGCCCGCGCGCATGCCCGTTCCGGGGACCCGATCGCCATCGCCAGTTACCTGGGCGAGACCGATGCCTTCGATCAGGCTGCCGCCGATTTCGCGGTCCGTTACGCTGGCCAGAACGAACGCGACTACGCGGCCTTCGTGAAGGCGATCGAGTCTGGCCGTATTGCGGCTGAAGAGGGCTGAGCGCTCAGTTTCGGCAAAAACCCGATCGAGTGCCTCGCGATTGGGGCAGGGTAGCCTGCGCGTTGTCCACCCAGACCAAAGAGGCGATCAAGACCGCGACGAAGAACTACGAGCTCGTGAATGAGGCGTACCTGGAAGGCGATGCGACCGCTGATAGTACATTCAAACGCCTTGTCTCAAGTCGGAGAAAGTAGACAGATAAGGCGCTCTGCGCAATTCAGGAGCTGAGTGAGCGCACGATTTACGCGGTCGAGCGTATCCGCGAAATCAGTGCGTGCCCAAGGCCGAGAGTTGCTGAGTGAGCAGGTCGAGTAGCTCTTGCTCGTGGTTTGGTTCGAGCAGCGACTCGTACTGTTCCTCAACCCGCTGCCAAATGGCCTCGCCGCCTGGAACATTCATGTAGTGGGGATAGCGTGCTCGTGCCGTTGCATGCGGGTCGTGGCGACGATACACGCTGGCCGCGGCGACTCCGCTCCGACTCCGGTGCAGAATGTAGCCTCCGCCGTTGCTCGGGAAATCATGGAGTCGTAGCCCCGCACGCCAGAGACTTCGCTGCATCCAATACGCGGGGGCTCCGTGATGCACGAAGGGCATCACATCGGGTCGCGCGTAGCAATCACGCCGGACAGCAAAGAACGAGGCTTGAGCTTCGGGGTATGGATAGAAGTCGTGCCTGAGCTCGCCTGCGAACGCCGCCTCTGACGCGGCAAATACCTCCGAGAGATCGCCAAGGGTCTGGGGGTTGCGAAAGATCACGTCCGTGTCGCATGCAAGGATGATGTTCGTCCGCTCTTTGGGCATGGCGGATCGCTCGACCTGTTCCAAGGTCGCAAGACCGCTGCGCAAGCCCCTAGCATGGTTCGGAAACATGCGGTGCTCGACGAGATGCACGCGTTCGGTGCGTTTCGCGAGCTCGCGTAGGAAGGGGAGGCCCCCGTCACGGGAGTCGTTGTCCACGATGACCAGGCGATGAATCCGACCAAGATCAGATTGCTGCCCAAGTGTGATCAGCATGAGCTTGAGGTATCGAGTCGTGGAGAAGTTGACCGTGACCAAGGCGATGCGTGGTCGCCCATCGAAAGGCTCGATGGAACTGGCTGTTGTGAGCTTCCAGCGGCAGAGCGTCCAAGCTTGGTCCGCGAGCATGTCCAGATGTCGGCGGATCGAGTTCAACCGGTCGCCCTTCAGGCGAACGAACCGGCCCCATCGTGCTATCCCGGCCACCCAAACACTCACTCAGCTCCTGAATTGCGCAGAACGCCTTATACGTAAACTCGTCGAAGCCAAGAGAGGGCGTTTATACGCGCTATCTGCAAAAAGGACAGCCATCGAAGTAGTAGAGCGCCAGTTTGTCCCGGGTGGGTTCCTCGGCGGGGCCGAGGCACTCGAGAAACCGTCTTGCGTAGTACTCGGGCCACGGCACATCGGATTCGGTGGCACGATGCTCGTCGTCCGCCCCAATTAGGCAGAAGACGAGGCGACTTCGGGTGAGCGGCGCCCCCAAAAATGGTGCCAGACGATCTTGAAGATGCTCCGCGTGCCAAAGGGTCCATTCCGGATCGTCGCCGTCGGTCTCGAGAAAGGCTTGGTGGTGAGCTTCGCCGGTTTGCTGAAACAACTCGGCGAGCTGCCCGAGCTTGGTCGCGTTGATCATGCGTCCATCTCTTGCGCCCATGTGAAGGAGGTCAAGCCGCTGACACGGACACTGACCATGACGCTGGCACTGACGCTAACACCGGCGCTGACGCTGACACTGGCGCTGCTACTCGCAGGCGGCCGAGATGGCCTCGGCCTCGTCCTGACAGGCCAGGATCTGATCGTTCGACAGTGACTCGAAGTCGCAGGTGCCAAGACAGGACACGACGTTCGCGATCGCTCTCAGGCAATCGACCCCAACCACGTCGACCTGCTGAACGCAAGCATCGACACACTGGTCGCCTTGGATCTCGGCGCCGAGCTCGGCAAAGCACATGTCCGGCCAACCACAGACCTCGTCGCAGAGCTCGCCGGCGGTACGCGCGGCACCCAACCCATTCGAATCGCCGCAGCTCGCGAGCAGCAGCAAAGCCATCCCCATAGAAGCAAGTAGTCTCATGTTTCCCCCCACGTACAGATTAACGGATGAGCCGGACAGGCCCCAAATCGGGTTGGGGTGGGGCTGAGCTGAATTCCAGCCTGATCTGGGGGCGACCAACCGGGGGAGGTTGGCTCTTGCTAGCTTGATAGAGGGTGGGAAAATGCCGCTGCGGCCCGTGATCTCTGCGCTTTCTTTGGGATTCCTTTGCCTGACCTTGGGTGTCGTAGGCTGTGGGGACGGCCGATGGGTGAAACGAAGGGGGTCTCCGGTGCAACCCCAACTCGACATAACCAGCTAGTTCTGCGCAATTGCGCTCTCAAAGTGGTCCCCAAGGGCTAAGAGAGCCCAGGCTTTGCCCACGAGAACGGGTGCGGAGGAGTATTCGTCGAACACCGTGCCTTGCTCTACCTGTTGGTTGGGACAATGCACAAGATCGCACTTCCATCCTGGAATCCATTTGTACTCTTCGACGGGACAAGCGAGGGGGAACACCGAATCCACGGGTGCAGCGATCCGCGTCTCATAGTCGACCTGCAAGGAATCGGAACCAGCCATTCCACACGCCGGCTGTCATTGTACAGGAGTCCGCACGATTGTTGATGTGGAAACCCGACGGCAGGCCAATGAAGCGATCGAGCAGTGGTCAGACGACTCGAAAGTAGCTCTCGGATTGGTCAACGCCAATTTCGCCATACTCGCAAGTGCCCGAAACTAGAGAGCCACCGATTGGATTCGAACCAACGACCTACGGTTTACGAAACCGTTGGAGGCGGCTTCGCAGCGCACCAGTGCGTCTATCTTCAACCGGTTGAAGTCGATCGATTCGGCGATCGAGGCGCTTCCCCAGGAGCGGCAGAGCCTGATCGCACGACTCGAAGTCCTCACCTGGGAGATAGACGAGGAGTGAGCGTCCCCCCCCATGCGCCGAACGCAAAAAATGCGCAGCAGCAACGCACCGACCCAAGTTCTTTGCGCCAGCTCATCTCTAAGAGCGGTGGTATATTCGCGGCCTCGGGAACGGAGGGTGAGATGACGCTGACAAGACTGTTTGTGATGGCTGTGCTGGTGGGCGCGGTCGCAGTGATTGGTTGTAACGACGACGGAGGTACGGCCGGAAGGCGGCACCGCTGGAAGCGGTGGTACAGCGGGCGGCGGCGGCACGGGTGGCAGCCCGGACGCGTTTTGCGAGGGCGGCGACTGTGCAACCGATACCCAGAGAGCAGATGATTGCGAGGCGTTCGTCGCCGATTGCGTCGCACAAAATGGCGAGGCCGAACGAGACGGATGCATTCA
>JAFDFW010000506.1 GCA_019309605.1 Deltaproteobacteria bacterium
CGATTCACATTCCCATTCGTCTTCGCACCACAAGACGCCCGGTAGCCCGACGCGCCGGATATCCACCCGGATCGAGCAACACATCCGGGTACTCTGAGAAAAGGGGTGTGGATCAGGATGTGCGCAGGGCGAGCCTGCTATGCGATCGAAAGCATTCAGGAATCCCACCATCGACCCACTGAAACCTTCAGCCGGAGTTTGAAGCCGGGAATTTTGAAGCTCGCTCCCTTGTTGTGGCGGCCACAACGGGGCCGTCAAAGAGGGTCGAATTGCCTGAAAAACAAACAGGCAAAGCCTAGGATTATCTAATGATTATGCATATTTAGAACCACTCCCTTCGCCACGCGCTCAGGTCAAGGCTTTCGTTTGCCGCACCGAAGGGTGGTATGAGTAGGCCAAGGGAGCACTTCATGGAGGAGCGCGAAAACCAGATCCGAGGCGTGGCCAAGGAGTGGTTCCTCCGATGTACAAGCTGCTCCGAGGCGTCCTTTACGACCCACAACCGGTGCGCGGGGGTCGAAGCTCCGCTCGAGGAACAAGCCTCGCACCTGCTTTCCGGCGGCATGATGCATCAAGGCAACGCGTGCGGTTTGCTTTCGGGGGCGATCTTATCCGCTGGCTTGCAAGCTGCGCAGCGCTTTGACGATGACGCGACGAGGTCGGCAGCAACCCTGCACGCAGCGGTGCGGCTGGCTGACGCCTATCCCGAAACCTCCGGAGCGATCAACTGCCGGGAGATCACTGGCCAATCCCTAATCACTCTCAGAGAGAAGGTGCAATACCTCCGAGAGGGCAAGGGCCGAGACTGTGGCCGGCTGCTCATGAAGTGGGCGAACCGCACGGACACGCTCATCGACGAGGCGCTAACCGAGTTCGAGGGACGTGATCCGAACCCGAGTTGCACGAACTGCTCGGTAGAGACATTCAAACGGCTCGCTTCGGACGAGGAGCTCGCACGATTCGACTCTACCTATGTAGCTGGGCTTGCGGGTGGAGTGGGACTTCTTGGCCGCAGCTGTGCTGCCCTGACGGTGGGCATTTTGGTCCTGACCCTTCGGCATTACGCCGCTCGCCGATCGCAGCGACGGGATTCCCAGCTCTTGGGTTTGCTGCACGAAGCGGGCTTAGGGAGGTTTCGCAAGAGGCCCGCGCGCCTTCTCGAAGAGTTCAAGCTCAAGTTTGGCAGCGAGTTGTGCAGCGAGATCCTCGGACGTCAATTCACCAGCCCCGACGACCACGCTTCGTTCATTGCCAAAGGGGGCTGTCGGGATGTCATCGGTTTTGTCGAACGCCGCGTGTCTGGGGCTTCTTGAACACCGCCGGCACCGACGCTGTCGCTGGCCCTGACACTTTCGCGCAGATAGGCAAAACAAAGGCCCTGTCCGTGCGGTTCGCCACGGGTGTGGATCAGGATGTGCGGAGGGCGAGCCTGCTAAGCGATCGAAAGCATTCAGGAATCCCACCATCGACGCACTGAAACCTTCAGCCGGAGTTTGAAGCCGGGAATTTTGAAGCTCGCTCCCTTGTTGTGGCCGCCGAAGGGGGAGAGGCGATGATGGATTGTTGGGTCGCACAGCGACCACACTTGAAGGGGCTGGCGGACAAGGTTCGTGCGCTGTTCACGATGGCGGACGAGGCGTACCAGCAAGGCCGGGCGAATGGAGACGCTATGGACTACGCGGCGTTTGAGGAGTGCGTGTCCCAAGCGAGTGCGGAGCTCGAGTGCGCGGTGCACCAGACAGTGCTCGGGAGCCTCGACATCGATGTGCCGTTTGTGCGCGTGTGGGGCAAGTCGTATCGGCGGGTTCATCGGACAGAGCGCTCGTACGGCACGATGGCCGGCTCGGTCCCCGTGACGCGCACGCTCTATCGCGAGCTCGGGAAGCGCAATGGACCGGTGCTCGACCCGATCGCGATGCGGGCGGGCATGGTCGATGCAAGCTGGTTGCCGCGGACGGCGAGGGCGATGAGCTACTTGCTCGCACAGGGCACGTCGCGCGAGGCGATGATGACCTGCGATGAGCTACAGCGCCTCCCGTATTGTCGGAGCAGCTTCGAGCGGGTGGGTCATGCGGTCGGCACCGAATATCTTCGACGCCGCGAGTCGGTCGAATCTCACCTCATCGAGCGCTTTGAGCTTCCCGAAGAGACGCGTTCGATCAGCGTGTCGGTGGACCGCACTTCGGTGCCGATGGAGGAGCCCGTTCAGCCCACATCCGCTCCTGCCGAGCCCGTTCGACTCACTCGGCCCCGAGCAGGATGGACGGGTCTCGATGAGCGCGACAAAACCGCTGTCGAGGAGCAGAAGCGACAGATCGAAGAGGCCAAGCCGCCTAAGATTGAACGCAACTGGCGCATGGCCTACTGCGCGACCGTCACGCTGCACGACGCACAGGGCCAAGCGCTGCATACGATTCGCTACGGGCGAATGCCACCGACCCCGGGCAGTGTCGAGTCGGTGCTTCACCGCGAGGTGAAACGGTTGATGGAGCGCCTGCAACAGGATGTCGTGGCGCTCCGAGCGCGACGCCCGGAACTCCCCGTCGTGCTCCTGGCCGACGGCGCACCGGAGCTTTGGAATCTCTTTGATCGATACCTAAACGAACAAACGCTGGGCGTGATGCCGATCAAGCTCATCGATGCATGGCATGCGCTCGAATACGTGGGCGCAGCGGCGCGATTTCTGGAGAGTCGACAAAGAGCGTGGCCGGGAAGTTTTGTGCGCTGGAAGCGCTGGCTGTTGATGAAGCCCGATGGTGTGCAGCGCGTCCTTGGTGCGCTCGGGGACGCGGGACTTCATGAAGCGCGCGATGAGAATGGCGCGCGTCCGGTGGGCGATGCGATCCGGTACATGCACGCCAGTATCTCAGAAATGCGCTACGCCGAAGCGCAGAGCCTCGGACTTCCGATTGGAAGCGGCGCAGTCGAAGCGACGTGCAAGAGCTTGGTCGCTC
>JAFDFW010000507.1 GCA_019309605.1 Deltaproteobacteria bacterium
CTCGAGATGGAAGGCTTCGCCAAGCTGATGGGATCCGACGCCAACATGGAGGCGTTCTCCGCGTTCATGGAGAGGCGCCCGCCCGACTTCAAGCAGTTCCGGAAATAGCCTGCCCCTTGTTCGCACCGATAGTGATGACAGCAGCAGCGCTACGTACCCGACACAAAATGACAATTGGAACGGACTCAACAGTGAGCCCGGAGCAATGCTTCCTCAGCGGAAGAGAGGCACTGCCTCGGCGCAACGCCTTCCTCTATGCTTGCGCCACGTTACGCGATTTCCTGGCCCGTTGAGACCCCTCGCTACGAGCGCGGCTGGCCTGGGGACAAGGTGCGTTCGTGTACGCCTGGCGTTTGACGCGATCGGACGAAGCCGGTACTTGCAACCCTGGGGCGGGGAGTGTGGGTGTAGTGGTTTACCCCGCGTTGCAACGGAGGAAATTCACTATGACCAAGCATATTTTTCGATTGGCTCTCATGCTCGTGATTTGCGGGGCGATGCTGGGCTGCAAGAAGGCCGACGATCCCGCCGAAGCTGCGGGCGAGGCAGCGGAGCCGCTGAAGAGGTGGCCGAAAAAGCCGTCGAGGCCGCTGAGGAAGCCGTTGAGGCCGCTGGCGAGGTAGCCGAGGAAGCCGCTGAGGCAGCGGACGAGGCAGCCGAGGCAGCTGAAGAAGCCGCCGGAGATGCCAAGAAAGCCGCCGAGTAGCGAACACCCGATTTCGCAGTTTGCATGGGGAAAGCCGGCTCTAGTGAGCCGGCTTTTTTCGTGCGTGCGCTACCTGTTTTGCTTGCTATTGAGCCGATGGCTAACTAGAACACGTTTCACTCCGGCTTCGTGCCGGGAAGTGTGAGGCCATGTATATCGATTACACCCCCGAGCAAACAGCGCTGCGCGACCAGCTCCGCGCGTATTTCGACCATCTCATTACCGACGAGCTCGTCGCCGAGCTCGATACTATCGAAAGCGGTGGGCCGCTCTACCACAAGGCCATGCAGCAGTTGGGCGCGGACGGCTGGCTCGGAATCGGTTGGCCGAAGGAACACGGCGGCCAGGGTCGCGGTCCCATCGAGCAGTTCATCTTCTTCGACGAGGTGCAGCGCGCCGGCTTCCCGGTTCCCATTCTGACGCTCAACACGGTCGGGCCGACCTTGCTCAAGTTCGGCACCGACGAGCAGAAGGCGAAGTACCCGCCGCAGATCCTCGAGGGCAAGTGTCACTTCTCGATCGGGTACACGGAGCCCGCTTCGGGCACCGACCTTGCCTCGCTTACGACGAGCGCCGTCCGAGACGGCGACCACTACGTGATCAACGGCCAGAAGATTTGGACGAGCCTCGCGGATCATGCCGACTACATGTGGCTGGCTTGCCGAACTGATCCCGATGCGCCGGCGCACAAAGGCATCTCCATCATCATCGTTCCTGCGGATGCAGAGGGTGTGCAAATCACGCGGATCCACCCACTCGGCGAGCACAAGGTGTACGCGGTCTACTACGACAACGTGCGGGTTCCGATCGGCAACGTCGTGGGTGGCGAGAACAACGGCTGGCACCTGATCACCACACAGCTCAATCACGAACGCGTGGCTCTGTGCTCTGTCGGGCCTCTCGAGAAGCTCTGCACCGAGACAATCGAATGGGCCAAGAAGACGCCCAACGGCGATGGCGGCATGATCATCGACCTGCCGTGGGTGAAGACGAACCTTGCGCGCGTCTACGCCAAGCTCGAGGTGCTCAAGTTGCTCAACTGGCAGCAGGGCTGGAGCATCGCCCGGGACACCCTGTCACCGGCGGACGCCTCCGCGATCAAGGTCTTCGGCTCCGAGTTCTACGTCGAGGGCCCGCGGCTTCTGATGGAGGTTCATGGGGCGGCTGGAGTCCTTCACCGCAGCTCCGAGGGCGCTGCCCTTCGAGGTCAGGTCGAAAAGTACTACCGCATGGTGATGCTTCTGACCTACGGCGGCGGCACCAACGAGATTCAACGAGACATCATTTGCCAGGCTGGGCTCCGCATGCCCCGCCTCGGACGACGCTGACGAGGCCGACATGGATTTTTCATTTTCAGAAGACCAGAACGGCATTCGCGGCCTGCTCAAGCAGGTGCTTACCAACATCGTGACCGCCGACTCGCTCAAGGCGCTCGACAAAGAGGGCACTTGGTTCCACGAGCGCGCATGGCGACAGCTCGCCGAATCGGAGATGCTCGGCCTCGCGATTCCCGAGGAGTACGGCGGCGCCGGACTGGGTCTCACGGAGCTGTGCATCTTGCTGCAACAGGTGGGACGCACGGTCGCGCCGATTCCCGCGATTGAGACGCTCGTCTCGGCTGCGCTGCCGTTGGCGGAGTTTGGGACCGCCGAGCAAAAGGAGCGCTTTCTCAGTGGCATCGCGGAAGGCCGCACCATCATGACGGCCGCGCTGGTCGACGCCGGGAGCCGCAATCCGTTGAACCCGTCGTCGGTCGCGAAGTCAGACGGGGATGGTTGGCGTGTCTCGGGGCGTTTCAGCAACGTCGGGTACGCAGACCTCGCCGAGCGCATCCTGGTTCCGGCTCGCACCGAAAGCGGCTCGATCGTCGTGTTGCTACTCGATCCCAAGGCCGAGGGCGTTCGCCTCAGTGAGCAGCATGACACCAATGGCCAGCCGCTTTCGCAGCTCGACCTGACTGACGCGCCGGTAGCCGCCGGTGACGTGCTCGGCGGTGTGGACAAGGGCGAGCAGGTCCTGAGCTATCTGGTCGATCGCACGATCCTAGGCATGTGCGCCGTCGAGTTCGGCATTGCCGAGCAGGCGCTCTTCATGACCGCCAATTATGCGGGCGAGCGAAAGCAGTTCGGTGTCCCGATCGCCACGTTCCAGGGCGTGACCCAGCGGGTGGGTGACGCGTATATCGACGTGCAGGTCATGCGTGCCTCGATGTGGCAGGCGTGCTGGCGCCTCGATCAGGGGCTCGACGCCGACAAGGAGCTCGCGGTCGCGAAGTTCTTCGCGTCGGAGGGGGGCGCTCGCGTAGTGTCCGCTGCCCAGCACGTGCACGGCGGCATGGGCTTCGATCGGGACTACCCGCTCTACCGCTACTTCCTGACCTCGAAGCACCTCGAGTTCAGCTTGGGCGGCACGCATGAGAGCCTGACCCGGCTCGGCGACCTCATCTGCGAGTGAGCGACCCCACAGGCCCCCTAGAAACCGCAGGCTCTGTAAAAAAGCCGCCTCTTTAAAAAAGAGTCCCTGCCTGGTAGCCGCCAGTTGGTGAGACCTTTGGTTGTACCAGGCAGGGGGATGAAATGAAGGAGAGGTTGTACCTGTCCTATGCCCCATCCCCTGCCGTGTTACGGTTGC
>JAFDFW010000508.1 GCA_019309605.1 Deltaproteobacteria bacterium
CGAAGTCGCTTTCCGTTACCCGCGCGCAGAGCTCACGGTCGGCGATCTCTCGCGCCCCGGCGGCGGCCGAATCCGCCCTCACGTGTCGCATCAAAGCGGCCGTGATGTCGACCTCGGCTTCTACATGCTCGATCGGCGCTCGACGCCGGTGAACGTGCACATGTTCGTCCGCTTCAACAACCAGGCTCTGGGCAAGCAGTGGGGCAACCTCTACAAGTTCGACGCCGCACGCAACTGGGCGCTAATGGAATCATTGCTCAGCCAACCGACGACCGACGTGCAGCACATCTTCGTCTCGAACGCGATCAAGCGGCGACTACTCAATCAAGCGGTGAAGGAAGGTGCGAACCCCGAGGTGCTGATGCGTGCCAAGCGCGTGATCACGCAGCCTAGGCACGGGGCGCCACATCGAAGCCACTTCCACGTCCGCATTTACTGCTCCGACGACGATCGACCGATGTGCAAGGATCGCCCGCCTTTTTACGCGTGGCATCAAGGCGCTGACGAGGCTCCCGCCATCAGCGCGCTCAAGCCCTTTCTTCGTCATAGCCTGCTCCCGCCCCGGGTTCCGGATTGGCAACGCTGGGAGACGAACCTCGAGGACAGCGTCGTCGGCACGCTCAGCCTGAGCGGACGACTGACGGCCGAAGGAACGTCCGATACCATCGTCGTGATCGTGCATGGGCTCGGTGGGAGTGCGACTAGCTACTACGCCCGTCGGGCCGCACTCTGTGCGTCGCGAGCTGGAATCGATAGCTTGCGACTCAATCTTCGCGGTGCCGACCGTAGCGGAGTCGACTACTACCATGCTGGCCTGACCGACGACCTCGAAGCCGCACTCGGGAGCACCGCGCTCGAAGGTTACGCGAACATCTTGCTGCTCGGCTACTCGCTCGGCGGCAACATGATGCTTCGCTATCTCGCTGGGCAACCGGACGCGCGCGTGAGAGCCGCCGCCGCGGTGTGCACGCCGATCGATCTGAAACCAAACGCGCGGGCGATCGATCGGCCGCGCGGGATGTTGTATCGGCGTCATGTCTTGGCCGGCCTGAAGGACATCTATCGCAACGTCGCGGCACGGCGTGAGGTCCCCTTGCCCGTGCGCGACGCATCCCGGATCGACACGATTGAACAGTGGGACGAGCGGGTCATCGCGCCGCGTCACGGGTTCGCTGGTGCCGAAGACTATTGGGCGCAGACCAGCGCCTGAATGCGACCAGGCTTCGGCGGATCGTCACCAGCGAGGGGGGGCACGTCGGGTTTCCGCAAAAAGTGGACCTCGGCCTGGGCATTGCAGGTACCGTCGAGGACCAAATCATCCAATGGATGCTTAATCCTGTGTGAAACCGCGGAAAAAGGTCTGCTCGGGCCGCTCACCGTCGAAGACATCGATCGAGCTCGCAGAAACGCGACGAAAACAGGGGCTTTAGTGCAACTGACGCAGCGGGCCGGCCCCGTCACGCGGAACTCGGGTATTGATCCGGCGCAAGATCTCAAACCAGCGAATCGAGTCGACCGTAGGCATGGGCTTGCCGGTATTGGTGAGCGCCACGGCCAGGTCGCGCTCCGGATCGGCCCAGCCCATGATGTTCATCAGCCCAATGTGGCCAAACGCCCGTCCGCAACGGGGCCCGTAGAATCCAACCGGGTCGTTCCCCAGCATGAAGCCCATCGAGTAGGCCATCGGGATCTTGATGATGCGGTCGAAC
Organism: Deltaproteobacteria bacterium; assembly: GCA_019309605.1. Lineage (GTDB taxonomy): Bacteria > Myxococcota_A > Polyangia > Polyangiales > Houyiibacteriaceae > SG8-38. Next base: position 1,710 of record JAFDFW010000508.1, read on the forward strand.
CGCCCTGGGCTCTGCGGCTCAATGGCCTTCGCAATGGTCGACGGCGACAAGATGCGGTGCCCGTCATAGACGCCTCCGTTCACCAACATGTCGAAGAAGCGTGAGATTTCGTTCGTGGTTCCAATGATGTTCGCCGAAGGGACGACGCCGGTACGAAAGCGCGGGTCGTTGATCGTGTCCACCAGCTTCGGCAGTGAAATCCCCAGCGCCTTTTCTATGGTTTGCTTCATCAGCCACCCCGGCTTCGGCCCGGTGAACGCATCGAGTGCAACATCGTCGAGTTCGTCTCCAGTGACCCCGTAGTTGAAGTGAAGCATCCCCAATGGCTCGCCGATCTCCTTGGCGAGAAACTCGCGGATCCCCATTCCGGATACGCGCTGGATCAACTCCGAAAGCACGAAGCCGCTCGTAAGCGTGTGATACGCCGGAACCGCTCCTGGTCTGAATCTCGGTTCGAGGTCGTAGATCGCGTTGAGGATGCGATCGGGTGTCTCGAGCATCTCGAGATCGAGCAGCTCCGGAGGTGCGTCGGGAATGCCTGCCGCGTGGCTGAGAAGCTGGCGGATCGTGATTTGATGCTTCTGATGGCGCCCGAACTCGGGAATGAACTTCGCGACCGGATCATCGACCCGAAGCTGCTCTCGATCGGCCAAGATATGAACTAAGGTCGCCGTAACGACCTTGGAGCCCGAGAAGAAGCTGAATAGCGTATCGGGGGTCGCGACCACGAGCTCGGCGTCCTTGTCATCTTTCGGTGAATTGCCGCGCACGTGGCCGATCGTGCGGTCGAGGATCACCTCCCCGCGTCGCCGAATGCACAGCCCAAGAGCGGGATGAAGACCCGTCTCGTAGAAGCCGACGACGGCGGACCAAATCGCCTCGACGTCCTCAGCACGCAAACCGACGCTCCGGGGATCGACCTCCCGATCACTCCGCGCGGTGACCGAGGCGCTGGGGAATGCTCGTATCCGCTTGTGGCTTCGCCCTAGAATCCGCATGGTCTGGCGCAGACTAGCTCCAAGCGCGACGGCTTTCACCCGCACACCCCGACGAAAATGGAACCAGGACAACAGGCAGTCGTCCACCTTAGATTCACGCCCGAAGCCAGCAAACCTTGCCCCTGCCCTAGAACCGCGAGAAGAATTTCCAGATTTCTTCGCCGCTGAAGCTCGGGGACCTGTGCCCGAGGTCCGTCGGGCACCACACGACGGGGTACCCAAGGTTGCAGCCTGTGTACTCGACGCAATTGTCCGGACCGATGGCCGCCGTGTCCGACGCGCAGCCGTTGGCGAGCACCCAATAGTCGCGGCTCTTTTCGCCCTGACAGAAGCGCACCGTCGTGTCGGCGCTGCCATGGGTGATCCAAGCGGCCACCTCTCCGGTACAGTTGGCCTCCGCGTACTGAAGACTGCAGTCGTCCTGGTACCAGCCTTCGGGGCCAGTGCCCATGATGGGCGCGATGGCGCGGAGGTCGTCGCCGAGCTCGCAGCCCAAACGGTTGGACATGATGCCGCCGTAGCTGGCACCCGTGGAGAAGATGCGATTGTCGTCGATGCAGTACAGCGAGCGCAGCTCGGTCAAGAGCGCGCGAACGAAGTCGACGTCCTCACCATTGTTGTCGGGCCAACCCGACGCCGGCGGCCCGTCGGGATTGAGGGGGTTGGGGTGAAGCAAACCCTGACCTGCGGCGAAGATCGCACTGCCTTCGTTGTGGTTTGCAACACCTTGGAAGGTGTTGGCCGTTTGGGCAGCGGATCCGCCCAGCCCGTGCCACACGAAGATGAGCTCGTGCTCAACCGCAGGGTCGTAGCCCTCTGGAACGGAGACGCGGTACTCCCGGCTCGTGCCACTCACGTCGATGAAGTAGGTCCCCGTACCTGGGGGGCTGCTCGTCCCGCAGCCGTCGCTCCCTGAAGGAGGCGTGGTCCCGCCATCGGGCGCGGGATCGGTGCCGCCGTCGAGCGCGGGATCGGTGCCGCCATCGGGCCTTTGACTGCGGTCGCCCGAAGGCTCGCCACCCGACTGGGCCCCACCACCGCACCCCACCAGCACAAACGCTGCACACCCGAGGAAAATCAGGGCAAATCGCATGAGATCAGGATAGCGACGCCGAGAGGTGAGCCCAAACCGACTCTCGAAGGCTGCAGCACCGAGATCGCTAGATCTCGGCCCCTGTGGCCGAGATTGCGACGACCAACACCCTCAACCCTGCGGGAGCATAGCCGAAACAAAGGCAATGC
>JAFDFW010000509.1 GCA_019309605.1 Deltaproteobacteria bacterium
GGGTTTCCCCGCCTGCCGGGATGCTCAGGCTGGTGATCCTGCGCATGTTCATCATCCCCTCTGTCATGACCATTTCGTGCAGCTCTGCTTTGTCGTGCGCCTGACTCTTGACCCCGACCAGAACCATGTCCTCAGACCCCGCATTGTGGAGAGTCATGTAGCCGGCGTTGACCTTCGCTTCGGGATGCGCTTCGCGGATCCATGCGTCTTTGATGATGAGCCCATCAGGAGCAGGCTCCTGTTCAACCTCTCTTGCGGGGCGAGGAGAACGCCTCTGAGCAGCTTCTCTTGCAAGGCCCGCAGAACGCCGTGGACCACGCTTCTCTGCGAGCCGCGAGCTCTCCGTCGCGATGAAGTCAATCAGTGCCGACACATCGATCTCGTTCAACCGCATGTTGGGCATGGGCACGTCGTTGTACTGGGAGTAGAGTTCCATGGCGATGGGATCCTTCTCCTCGAGCATCTTGTCAGGCTCCGCAATCCAACGGGCGAGCCACTTCGCTTCGCGTCTCTTGGTCACCCCCATGAGATCCGGCCCCATACCCGCAACGTCCGTCGCTACTGCGCCTCCAACAACCTCGCCACCGAGGGTGTGACAGGCTGCGCACCGCGTCCGGAAGAGGCGCTCACCATCAGAGATCGATCGCAACTTCGGCGCCCGCGCAAAGTCCTTTGCGTCCTTGTTTGGCAGCTTCCAGTTGTGCAGCCAACTGCCCACGTGCGTTGCCAATACGTGCGGGTTTTCGAAAGGCGAGCGCTTCATCCACCGGCCGGTTGCCTGATTGCCAATGATGAGGCTCAGGTTGTGGTTATTGGAACCGTCCTGGATCTCCTTGATGTACAGCCCGAGCTTCTTGCGCAGCTCGGTGATGTCAGCCTCCTTGCCTGTGAGGAACCACCAACCCGGCCCCGCTTGGTATCTCTTCGCGTACGCCTTGAGCACCTCCGGGGTATCATGCTCCGGATCGATGCTGATCGAGTACATGAAGACATCGTGTCCTACCCGATCGCCCAGAATCTTCTCTACTTGCGCAAGCCGAGCGGTTTCCAACGGACAGGTGTCCGGACAGGAGGTGTAGATGAAGTTGATCATCACCACTTTGTCCTTGATGAGATCGTCGAAGAATCGAACCTCTTTCCCCTCGTGTGTGACCAGCGGAACGTTGGGGAAGTAGTTCTCTCCCCAGGGCGAACCGCTGCCCCCTTTCGGAGAAGCGACTTGGGGTGCAGCGTCCGAAGACGCAGAAACGGCAGGGGGCGCCGCACGCTCTGGCTTGTTCCCGGTCACCAGAATCGACACGCCGACGCAGAGGCCCCCGAAGGCGGTCAGGGCCGCCACCAGCATCACCCTGCGCGTTCGCACGGAGCTCTTCCTTTCAGCTTTGAGGCCGACGTCACTACCGGGTCGCACGAAGTAGCGCCACGTCCAGCGTGGCCGGGACGGGGCAATTGACCACGTGGGCCGGGTTCAGGTTCTCGGCATCGTAGTCGCCCTCGGATGGCAGGGTCGGGTCAAACACGTGGGCGGGAGATGGAGGGAACTCGAAGATCGAAAGCCTGCCTTGTTCTCTGAGCTCGAGAAGCTCGTCATACGACGTGATAACCGGCATGTCGTCGTGCGGCTCGTTCCAGACCGTGAACCCAATGTGCCATAGCGGCGTGTAATCCGGGCCCGGCATGAAGTAAGAGGGGAGCCCTGGCTGCCCTCCCAGGGGGCCGCCGCCGTCCACGTTGTACTGACCCTCTGTGGGCGGGAAGCCCGTGCCGTCGTCTGGTGGGGTGCGATTCGCAAACGCGTTCGCCGGAAGGAACTGGATGAGCGGGCGCGCCGCGAGCTCGATGAACTCGTGCTTCGGCACGTAGATGACGCCCATGCCGTTGGCGGGGCCGGCAGGCCAAGCGTCTGTGATCGTGTAGAAGGGGAGATACTCCTGGCTAAACCAGGCCTTGTGGAGCTTGAACGTGACCGACGGGTCGGCTCCCAAGTCTAGCGCTAGAATCTGGCCGGACAGGTCCGTGTTCAGGTCCTTGCCCTGATACCGGCAGTTCGTGCTCGCCGGAAAATCCGGGAGGGTGCAATGCGTATCGATTCGCAGATGCTCCCAGTCGTTGGGACCCCAACTGACAAAGGCGATGTTGAAATAGACGGTTTTGCCGTTGATCTCCACCTTGCGAATCGGCGTGTAGGTGTTGTTCGAGTCCTGTGCGGGAGAGCCGGGCGCCGTGATCGGATTTGGCAAGTCGCCGAAGAACTTCCACTCGCCATCCTCGAAAGTCGCGGTGGCGACTGAGGCATCGGGTGGAGGCGTGAGCTCCAGGATGCCGGCATGACCGATGGCAAACTCCTCGGAGAGCGCCTCATCACTCACCTCCGACAAGAAGAAGTAGACCTCGGTCTCCACACCGTCGTCGTTGTTCGTGCCCTGGAGCAACGGGATGGTGATCCTTGCTCGTTCGTCGTTCCCCTCAGGCTCGATCTCCCCCGTCGTCAGGTCTCTCAGGTTACCGACCACCGAAATATCGAGACTGTCGATGACCAGACCGTCCGCCCAGAGAACCATCGGCTCGAGGGGTGGCCCGAATCCAGTCCCGTCGCCTGTGCGGAACGTGGGCAATGCCTCAGTGTCGACGTACTCGACTCCGTCCCATGAGGGCATGGGCGTGGGCATCACTAGGGTCTGGCCCGGGTGCTCAATATCCCAGCGCAAGAGCATAGCGTGGTCTTCATGCTGGGTATTGTGGCAGTGCTCCATGAAGGTCCCGGCGAACTCTCTAAATCGCAAGGCGATCTCGACGACCGGACCGCTGTCGGGCTGAGGTCCGATGCGGTACAGGTCCTTGCGGGCCCATTTCTCGTGTTCGGGGGGGGGCTGGTTACTCCGGCTGAGGATGATGCCCTCTTCAAAGTGGATATGTACGGGATGGCTCCAGTCGCCGCCGTTGACCA
>JAFDFW010000510.1 GCA_019309605.1 Deltaproteobacteria bacterium
ATTCGGCTACGACCCGCTCTTCGTGCCCGATGGCTACACCCAGACGATGGGGGAGCTCGGCCCCGAAACCAAAAACAACATCAGCCACCGCGCCCAGGCCGCGGCAAAGCTCGTCCTCTTGCTGCGGGAGTTGCAGAACCGCTAGTCATCGGCTACCCAATCGGGTCACGGGGCGTAGCACAGCCTGGTAGTGCGCATGCTTTGGGAGCATGAGGTCGCTGGTTCGAATCCAGTCGCCCCGACTAGTGATTATGAGCAGTTACGCGTTTCGCGATTTTCGATTTTGGCTCTCGTTGACCAAATATTGACCACGATGTGGTGGCGACGCCGGGTCCGATCCTTTTCCTCGCGCACGAGCGTTGACACCGTTGAGCGTGTTCGCATAGATTCGCCAATCCCAGCCCACTCGAACCCCCACACACCATCACAATAGGAGGTGAACATGCGATCTCAACTTACCAGCTCGCGCGTTCTGACGATTCTCGCTTTGTCCCTGACCGCGTTCTTACTCATGAGCGCGGATGGCAACGCGCAGAAGTCAGGTCTCAACTCTCAAGCCGCCAAAGAACTAAGTGCTGCCGGCGTCGACAAGTACCTCGGCGAGTTCACGCCAGTTTCATCCGAGCCCTTCAATCTAGACTGGACGAAGCACACGTTCGACACAGACGGGGGGAACGGCCCCATTTGCATCGCCGGCACCGATTACTCCGTTTTCACCAAAGCGGGAAATCCAGAGAAGCTCTTGATCTTCTTGCAGGGCGGCGGCGCTTGCTGGGAGGACTTCCCCAGTTGCAACGTTACCGCCGAGGCTCAGTTTCCGCCTCCAGCCGCATTCCTGCCGGGCATCTTCGCGCCAACGTCCCAGGATGGCTCCATCCCGAATGATATCGGCAACTGGTCGGTCCTGTATCTTCCCTACTGCGATGGGTCCGTCTTTGGCGGGGATAACGACGTCGAGAACGATCCGAATTTTGGAACCCGACGCCACCGCGGGCTTCGCAACCTCAGTGCCGGGATGGACGTCGCGAGGGCCGAGTTTGGAAAGAAATTGGAGAAGGTCTTGGTCGCCGGGGCCAGCGCTGGAGGCGCGGGCACCGCTGCCTTCGCCCCCTTCCTCGCACGGTTCTTGTATGGGAATAACGTGGAGCTGTTCGTCTTCAACGATGCGGGTCCGCTCGCGCTCGACCCCGAAGGCCGCCCCGACGCGGCCGCCGCGCGGGCAGCTGATTGGGACTTCGCGAAGTTCTATCCTGAAAGTTGTACCGAGTGTGACCCCGCCGGTCAGCAGACCGAGATCATCCAATGGAGACTGGACAACGATTCGACCATCCGGGAGGCGTTCTACGAGACGGACGGCGACCTGACGAATCGCGGCTTTGCCAGTGCCAACACGCCCGGCGCTTCTGTTGGGTTCCTGACGCAAAGCGATTATCGCGATATTTTGGACGCGGAGCATGGCGCGCTCAACGCCGCTCACCCGGACCGCTACAAGCGGTTCATCGTCAGTGGTGGCGCCCTACCACTGGGTGTCGTGTTCTCGCACACGGCCCTCCAGAGCAATGACCGCTTCTACGGGCTGGAGGCCAACGGTGTGCCGCTCTACCAGTGGACCAATGACTTCGTGAAGCCCCCCGGTAACCAGAGCGTTTGGGACGACAACGTCGAGGCCTTCGTTCCGTTTCCGTAGAACCCGGAGCTCGTCGGCTGCTTACCCCACCCGGGTCTTCGTACCCGGGTGGGTTTACGCTGATCTTTCTGCTTGATCTGCGGTCGACTACCTGCGCTCAGGTGACGTGATCCCGCTTTTGTCACCAGGGTGAACACCTCTCGGGGACAGGCGGAGGGGACAGTCCCCAAAGGTCGATGTTGAAGCGAAGCCGCTGGACGTTGATGTGCAGGGGACAGTCCCAAGAAGAAAACCCGCCTCTCTCGAGACGGGCTCTCATAATTCCGGCGACGTCCTACTCTCCCACAGAGCTTCCCCTGCAGTACCATCGGCTCTGATAGGCTTAACTTCCGAGTTCTGGATGGGATAGGGTGTGACCCTACCGACATTGCCACCGAATCTGCAGCTTCGCCGGTCGGGTCCTTCGATGGCACTACCGACACAAGAACAGAGTCGAAAAAGGTCACGACCGAGGTGGACGGCGAGCAGGTTGCGTACAGCGTGACGGGCAACGAAAGTGTCTGTTCCTCGTGTGTCGAGTTCTTCAACGTCATCGAGGTGGATTCACGAAAGTTGGTGCGTTCGTGTCCTGGTGCGGTCACCTTTGGCGGGGCCAAACGGGACATCTACTACGACATCAAGCCGTGCAAAGTGCGCGCGTGAGACATCATCGCCACGTCGCTTGCTTCCAGGGTATCTGGTCCCGGTTGCGTCTTTTCACTAGCTCTCGGTACGTCCGCTGAGGACTGACGAAGCCGTGACCGCGCCTATGTCGGCGTCGATGATCTTCCCTCCGAGGGGCGACAGGGCATCAGCGAAGTCGGCTCGTGTGCCTGCGTCTGCAACGAGAAGTAGGGCCGACGAATCGTTGACCTGACGTTGACATGGCTTTGTGACATCAGATGATATGAAGTGACGAACGGTGAACACGGCGATGCGGGCAAGTCCCGGTCATGTTTGAGTTTCCGCTTAGTTTTGTGGGATTTCGCGATGTGGCGTGTGGTCGGTTACGATGCTTTGGGAGCATGAGGTCGCTGGTTCGAATCCAGTCGCCCCGACCAGTGATTCCGAGTGGTGACGCGTTTCGCGATTTTCGATTACGACTCTCGTTGACCAAATATTGACCACGATGTGGCGGTGAAGCCGGTTCGAGCGCCTTCACGAGACGCAGTTGAGCGGTCTTCCCTCAGACCCAGTCGAGTTCGCACCTGCCCGGGCGCCCCCAGAGCTCGACGATGCTTGGGCTTGTTGACCGCGCTCGACCTCGAAGGTCGAGCGAT
>JAFDFW010000511.1 GCA_019309605.1 Deltaproteobacteria bacterium
GGTAGCTGGTTCCCCGTCGCTTGGTCAATCGCTTGCGTCCAGGTCACCTCGCTCTGGAGGATCAAGTGCTCGGTGACGCCCCCGCGAAGCTCGAGTTCGACGCCGCGACTGCGTGCAGATCCAATGTTCTCTGCCTTGAACGTCGACGGTGACGTGCGGCGAAACCGGATCGCATCGTCGAGATGGATGAGAAACGCCCCGAGCGACGCGTAGCCGTTGACGATCCCGGTGTGACCGCGCGCCGTGACTGCGCCGTCATAGGCGAGCGAGTGCTCTTGGACCAGAGCCGGATTGCCTTCGACGTTCGTTCGGTTTCCGAAGAGCTGCATCAACGACGGGAGCTTGAATCCGCTGCTGATCGACCCTCGAAATGCGAGCCACTCGAGCGGCGAGATCGCGCCGCCGACGCGATATGTGGGAACAAACGCCGAAGACTCGCCCGGCGCTTGGCCGACGAGCGGAATCTCGCGAATCGCGGCGCGCGTCCAGCTCAGGCGAATGCTCGGGCGAAGCTCTAAGGCTACCTTTCCGAGCTCTCCGAAGAAGCGCGTTTCCAGGTTTCCCGCGGCGGTCAGGCGATCGGATGCCGGATCGGCTGTGATTGAAAGTTCGTTCTTCGGATCGAAGACTTGATAGCGGGCTGAACCAATGCTCGTGATCTCGAGCCAAGGCGTTGCTTCTACCGACGCGGCCACCCGACCGAAGACCGCATGGGTTTGATCGTTGGTGAGTCGCGGCCCCCCTCTTCCGAGCTCCCCAAACTCATCGTCAATCCGATTTCTACCGTAGTCGTAGTTGGCCGCAACCTGGAGACGATAGGGGTGCGCCCCCTCCTCCTGCTGAAGCCACGAGGCGGAGCCGATCAGGCGCGTGTTGTTCACGCGGGCCTGCAGCGCGGGGCTCGATCCGGGGCCAGGCTCCCCACGGTCCCTGCCAAGTCCGAGAAACACGAAGTCGAGATGGCTCGACTCGCTCGTTTCGGCGCGCATGTTGGCAAACCCAAACCCTTCGACGAAGTCTGCGTTTTGGCGATTTCGCTCGACATCGTCAGTCGGATCGAAACGCGTACCGTTGTCGTCGAGGTAGGGGTAGTCGTTCTGCGCTCCGGCCCCTCCGGCGGTGCCAAAGAACTGCACCTTCTCGCCGGCAGCCGCGCCGAACAGATTGGCGCGCCAGGATCCGAAGCTCCCGCCGGTCACTCGCCCGCCCACTTCGTTTTCCTCGTAGGTCCGAGGCAACAGCCGCAGCACACCGCCGACGGCGCCTTCGTTGAGCCAGGCTGGGGCTCCGCCGCGAAATACCTCGAAGCCGTCAAGCGCTTCCAAAGGCACCAGGCTCAGGTCGAACGAGCCGGTGTCCGGGCTGCTGAGAGGCACGTCGCCGAGCATCACCGTGACCTGATCGCAGGCTGCGCCGCGGAGCCGAACGCAGAATGGCGTGCCGAGTCCGCCCTCGGCAACAACGCGCGTCCCGGCCGACTCCAGGAGCAACTGGTCGGTCGTTTGTGCCACGGTTCGATCGCGAATCATGACCTCGCTGCCCGCAGCGGTCGCATCCAGCGAGTTCGTGGCGGGGATCGGACGGGTGACCTGGGCCGTCTCGCCGTACTGTGCGGAGAGCGGAGCTGCTAACCCCCAAACCGTGACGACCGTCGCGGCTGCACGGCGCGTGCGGCAAAAATGCCGCCTTGCTCGCTCGATCCGCCGCTGCCCGATCTGGTCCAAATTCCGTTCCTGGTTCGGGAACGGTCGATCGAACGGGGCAGGAATCCCGACGCGCGACTCTCACCATCCCCGAGGTGATAGGCACAAAAAGATGCGTTCGCAGGTTTCCGGGCTGGCGACCCCAGGTCCTGTCACCTTCCCAGGCTCATCGCCCAGTGGCATCACGACAGAACATTCAGTCACATACCGTGGCGGGTCCGCGCCGGCCTCTCACCGACTTCCCTGCTTGAGCCGACGATGACCGATCCCCCTGACACGGTCAATCGTCCTCGAAGTGTATCGATCGAGCGGAAAACGCGTGGTAAGGAGGCGCGGTGCGGCTCTATCCGTTGCTGTTCTTGCTATTGCTCGTCGCCGCGGCGCTCGCCGTGCTCGTCGGATCGGGAGATCTCACCGATCCGGAGCTCCGCGACACGTTTCTGAAGCTACGCGGCTATCGACTCGGCGCGGCGTTTCTCGCCGGTGCAGCGCTGGCGGTCGGCGGCGTCGTCGTGCAGGGGTTGTTCCGCAACCCACTCGCGAGCCCGTCGGTGCTCGGTACGACCGCCGGAGCAAGCTTCGGCGGGCAGGTGGCCCTACTCGCCTACGGGCTTGCAGGTGTCGGAAGCAGCTTCGTCGTCCCGGAGATGGCCGTGCCCGTCGGATGTTTCGCCGGCGCGTTGGCTTCGCTCGTGGTTCTGCTGCTCTTCTTACGGATCACACAGGATCTTCTCGCTCTCTTGCTCACCGGCTTCGTCTTGAGCGCGCTCTTCCTGAGCCTGAGCGCATTCGTCACCAGCATCGCGCAAGAAACGTGGGAGCTTGGCCGAGCGGTCGTCTCGTTCTCGCTCGGCTCGGTGAGCGGCACCGGACCGCGGCAGTTGGCGTTTGCGCTTCCGCTAATCGCCGTAGCGCTCGTCGCATGTTGGTTTTGGGGCCGCTCTCTCGATCTTCTTCTCAGCGGCGAAGAAGAGGCTCAGTCGATGGGCGCCAATGTCGGCGCAGTGCGCTGGTGGTCGGCGATTTGGGTGAGTGTTTTGGTCGCCGGCGCCGTATCGGTGGGCGGCAACGTCGGCTTCGTCGGTTTGGTTGTGCCCCACATGCTGCGCCCATTTGCTGGCACCAAACATCAACGGCTGATCCCCGCGGCGGCGCTGGCAGGCGGCGTCTTCCTGGTCGCGTGCGACATCATCGCGCGCGTCATTCCATCGCGCAGCGAGATTCCACTCGGTTCGCCGGGAGCGGGCCTATGCGTAACGGCGACGGGCATATGGGTCTGCGCGCACGAGGCATGAGCGTCACCCTCGGAGGCCGAACCGTGCTTCACGACGTGAGCCTCGAAGCCAAACCCGGCGAGGTGCTCGCGCTTCTCGGACCGAACGGTGCGGGCAAGAGCACGCTGCTCAAGGCGGTGGCGGGCCTGTTGCCCTACGAAGGTCGTGTCGAGATCGACGACCTCGACGTGGCCTCTCTTTCTCCCCGCGCGATAGCCAAGCGGATCTCGTACGTGCCGCAACGCAGCCTGCTTCGTTCTGCGCTATCGGTGGAAGAAGTGGTCGCGCTGGGACGGTACGTGCACGGCGGCAGCTTTGGCGGCATGTCGAAGAACGACCGGGCGGCGATCGACCACGCCCTCGAAACCGCGCATGCCGACGTGCTCCGCGATCGCATCTTCACCCAACTGTCGGTCGGAGAGCAGCAACGCGTATTGCTCGCCCGCGCGCTCGCATCGGACGCACCCATTCTCTTGCTCGACGAACCACGTCGGCGAGGGCATGGCGGTGCTGCGTTTGATCAGAACGCTCGCAGCACGCAAGCACACCTTGATCGTAGTGCTGCACGACCTGGCCGATGCGCTCAGCACGACCGACCGCGCGCTCTTGTTGAAAGAGGGTCGCGTCGCCGAGCAGGGCAGCACCCGAGATGTCATCAGTCCGGAGCCTATTCGAGCGGTCTACGGCGTGAAGCTCATCGAGAACGCGCGAATCGGCTTCGAGCCTGACACTGACACTGACACTGACACTGACACTGACACTGACACTGACACTGACACTGACACTGACACTG
>JAFDFW010000512.1 GCA_019309605.1 Deltaproteobacteria bacterium
TCCAATCAATCGTAACGCCGAGTAAGCACAGCTCTCGACGCAGTCGCCGCACACCGTGCAGCGGTCCACGTTGATGCGAAAGCCACTTCGATTGATCGCTTGCTCAGAACAGACTTCTTCACAGGAAAAACTCTCCCGGCAGCGGTCCGCATAGAAGGCAACCGTTGGCTGCGCATCATGCGCTTCCGGGTTCTGACACCAGTCGCAGTGAAGATTGCAGCCCTTGAAAAACACCAGCGTTCGAATGCCGGGGCCGTCGTGAATCGAGAATCGCTGAATGTCGAACACCGGTGCTGTTGGAGAGCCGGTCAACTCAACGGGCCTTTTGACGAGAACGATCGATGATCTCCTGCTGCATCTCTGGAGTCAGGTCGACGAAGTACGCGCTGTAGCCCGAGATCCTCACGAGAAGATTTCGGTGACTGTCGGGGTCAGCCATGGCCTCCTCCAGCACCTTCGGATCGAGGACATTGAGCTGGACCTGCATACCGCCCTGTCTGAAGTAACCTCTCAGCAGGGCTTCGAGGATCGCGCGCCCTTCTTCACCGGCCACTGTATCGGCGTCGAACTTGATGTTGAGGTTGATGCCGTTGCCAAAACGCTGTTGGTCCAACTTGGCGACGGAGTTGAGTGAAGCCGTCGGTCCGAGCACGTCGGTACCGTCAACCGGAGCCAGGCCATCGGCCAAGGGTTTCCCAGACAGCCGGCCGGAAGGCAGCGCCGCGGTCTTCTCACCAAACCCTTGATGACAGGTCATGGAGTAAAAGCCCGGCATCCAGTTTCCACCTCGCGTGTTGGTGTAGGCAGAGACGAGCCGGTCGAACATCGCCGTGACCCGATCGGCCCAGCGATCAACCCGTGCATCGTCGTTACCAAATTTGGCGACCTTCTGCGCCTTTGCACGCAGGAAATCCTGCCCCTCGAAATCGTTGGCACAGGCGTTGGCCAGCTCTTCCAACGTGTACGTCTCGTCGATGAACACCAACTGCTCGATCACCGCCAGCGAGTTGACGACATCGGCGATGCCGACGGCCTGAACGCCGGAGGCGTTGTACGGCGCGCCGCCAGAGCTCAAGTCCGTGGCGCTATCTAGACAACCCATGATGGTGAGGGACGAGTACGGCGTTGGAAACGCATCGGCGTTCACCTTTTCAATCGCGTCGAGGCACTCCTTGAGATACGCCAACCTCTCTCCGGTCTGCTGTTCAAACAGACGAAAGAACTCGTCCATCGACTCAATGCCGCAAAGCCATGGGCGCTTCGTCCCCCTGGATTTCTTCAGCCGCTTTCCGCCGCCGAGCACCAGCTCGAGATTGATCGCGAGATTGAAGAGCGCTGCATCGGATGAGGTGAAGCTCTCTTTGGAAAGGGCTGGCTCGACACAGCCGACGGTCGCGTAGTTCCAGACTTTGTCCTGCTTCACTCGTCTTTTCACCATCGCTGGCATGATGACATCGTCGTTATAGAGCGCCGGGGAGCCACCACCGTTGGCAAGCACGGCAACGACGCGGCGAACGTAGTCTGGCTTTGAATTCTCACTGATGCGGGCATGCCAGTTGGGCTGCCGAGTCTTGAAGCAGTCCATCACATCGAGAAAGGCAAACGTGAGCTCGTTGCTGGCGTCGTTTCCGTCCTCATCGATGCCGCCAATCGTCAACGCCTGACCACTGGGCAATCCCGAGAAGAGCTTGGTCGCCCGGCTCGAAAAAAGTGGAATCACTTCCGAGAGCTTGAGACAAAACGCAGCCAGCAGGTCGCGTATCTCATCAGGATTGAAATCGGCGCGCGCCTTCTCCTCGAGGTAGAGCGGATACAGATATTGATCCATGCGCCCGAGACTGATGCCCTGGTCGAGCGACTCCGTCTGAATGAGCAACTGAAAAAACCAAATGGTCTGAAGGGCTTCGTGGAAGGTGTTAGCCGGTTTGCGAGGGGAGTGCTCGAGCAGGGCGACGAGATCATCCCTCCCCTGATTCTCGGCTTCGACCCGATACCGGTCGGCAAACATCTCGATTGCGTCAAGCGCCACCAGGCTCGCATCGAGAAAATCGGTCTGTGGTTTGTTCAAGTGGCCTTGCGCCTGCCGCCCGATCACCCGCTCCCTCAAGCCCTCTGTTCCGAGCTGAATAATCGACTCGTAGTCCGGAAGGAAGTGGGCGATACCGCCGGCCTCGTTGACCGTGAACCAGGTGCCACTCAGTTGCTCTTTGGAGAATCGAATGCCGCGCAACAACGGAAAAGAACGCATGGCGATATTGCGATTCAACCAGTAGGGAATCACCGAACGCAGCAGCGTCCACCGTGCTTTGGGATCGAGCGCGAGCGGATTGACTGCTCGCTTCTCAAAACGGAAGAGGTCCTCGAGCATCGCCACCCCTGCCCTCTCGATCAGGCAGATGGCACCGATACGGTGCTCCGTGTGGGTACCTACGATGAGCTCGTTGTCGTAGATGCGAATGGTGCGGCGGCTCAAATGATAGGCAAGGCTGCGCGCATTGACCTCCGCCGCAGTCGAGTAGCGTTGCGCCTCGCTCTTGTAGAAGTCGGTGTAGTGAATGGCGCGCTCTGCGCCAACGCCCGGCACCGCGCGAACATGCGCGGCAGCCAGCTGCTGGATTCGCTCAGAAGGGACCCAGCAGGGACTCGGGGGACTCTGCTCTGACGACCGCGCCCGTAAATCCATACTTGCCCCGTCCGTGGGGGCCTGATTATGGGATGCGCCATGCCGTTTGAAGGTGCAAGCCGAACGTGATGGCGTCGGTGCAGAGCCTCGTCGCAGACCTCATCTACTCTTTAGAAAATTCGTCGCTACCGTGATGAAGCGACTGGGCAACGAATGGACGTCCGGCAGCAACATCCATCCGTGTGTCCCGAACATCTGCGTGAGGTACGCCTCGCTCTTGTCGCGCACCGCCAGCGCCAGGCAATGGGT
>JAFDFW010000513.1 GCA_019309605.1 Deltaproteobacteria bacterium
ACCGCGGTGATTGAGGCGATCCCGAACGCACAGTTGCTGATCATCGGCCCCTACGACGAGGAAAAGCCAGATGCATTGCGGCCGGACGTGGCCGAGCGATACGGTGTCGCTGCAAACTGCCGATTCGCCGGCATGCGCAACGACATGCCGGAGCTCTACGCACTGATGGACGTCCTGGTGCTCCCCTCGTATCGCGAAGGTTTTCCACGGGCGCCAATGGAGGCCTCGGCGATGGGGGTCCCCTCCGTGGTGACGGACATCCGAGGCTGTCGGGAGGCCGTCGACCACGGGGAAAACGGGCTACTTTTTCCGGTGGGAGACGCGGACGCCCTCGCTCGGTCCTTGATCGAGCTCCTTCGAGATGACGAGCGGCGAGCTCGGATGGGTGAGACGGGGCGCCGCATCGCAGAAGATCGGTTCGACGAGCAGAAGGTCTTTGACCGAGTCCTGAGCGAATATGAGAGGCTCCTCCCATGACCTTCTATCGGCGGATCGGGAAGCGTTTGCTGGACCTCGGGCTCGCCGTTCCTGCCCTCGCCCTGCTCGCACCCGTGGGCTTGGCGGTCGGGGGTTTGATTCGGTTGAAGCTTGGTGGCCCCGTGTTGTTTCGACAGCAACGGCCCGGGCGCGATGGTGAGGTCTTCGAGGTCATCAAGTTCCGAAGCATGAGCAACGCGCGAGACGCGGACGGAGAGCTATTCCCAGACGAGGAGCGGTTGACGCCGCTTGGCAACCGTCTGCGTCGCCTCAGTCTCGACGAGCTCCCTACCCTGTGGAACGTCGTGCGCGGAGACATGAGCTTGGTGGGACCTCGCCCCTTGCTGGTGCAATACCTCGACCGATACACCCCCGAGCAGCGACGGCGCCATGACGTCCTCCCGGGAGTCACCGGTTGGGCGCAGATCAATGGCAGAAACGCGATCAGCTGGGAAGAGAAGTTCGAGCATGACCTGTGGTACGTCCAAAACCAGTCGCTGCGAACCGATTTGACGATACTTTTCCGAACCATATCTCAGGTGCTAAGCCAACGAGGCATCTTGGCTGAGGGACAGGTGGCGGTGCGGGAGTTCATGGGGAGCAGCGATGACTAGGTTCGTGAGCACCCCGCAAAATTCACGAATCTATCTATCGCCACCGGATATGTCCGACAGAGAACGGGCATCCCTGATGGCCGCCTTCGACTCGAACTGGATCGCACCTCTCGGTCCCGACGTCGACGCATTCGAGCGAGAGCTGTCCGTCCGCACGGGAGTTTCCGCGGCAGCAGCCCTGAGCAGCGGAACTGCCTCGCTTCACCTCGCGTTGGTTTTGCTGGATGTGGGACCGGGAGACCAGGTGTGGACCTCGACGTTGACGTTTGCCGCGACGGTCAACGCGATCCGATACGTGGACGCAACACCTGTCTTCATCGACAGCGAACGCGCGAGCTGGAACATGGATCCGACGCTGCTGCGCGAGGCCTTGCACGACGCGGCCGTGCGGGGCTCGCTCCCCAAAGCCGTTGTCGTGGTGGATCTCTACGGCCAGTGCGCGGACTACGATGCGATCCTCGCAGCATGCGAAGAACATGGCGTTCGAGTGGTCGAAGACGCCGCCGAGGCACTCGGGGCGACGTATCGAGATCGCCCTGCAGGCTCGTTTGGAGCGATCGGCGTCCTGTCCTTCAACGGGAACAAGATCATGACCACGAGCGGCGGCGGGGCGCTCCTTAGTGACGACACAGCTCTCGTGGAGCGAGCCCGGCACTTGGCCTCTCAGGCCAGGCAACCCGCGGCGCACTACGAGCACGAAGAAATTGGCTACAACTACCGACTGAGCAATCTGCTGGCGGCGGTCGGCCGAGCGCAGCTCGCGCGGCTGGACGGCTTCGTCGAACGGCGACGCGAGATCAATCGAACCTATCGGGCGGCCCTCGAGGACATCGGCGGGGTCGCTTTCCTGCCGGAAGCACGGGGTGGCCGCTCTACGTGCTGGCTGACTTGCGTCTTGCTCGACGAAGAGCGTCTCGGGGTCGGACCCGAGCAGATCCGTGAGCACCTAGAAGCACACAACATCGAAGCCCGCCCAGTCTGGAAACCGATGCACCTGCAACCGGTGTTTCGAGGTTGTCGAGTGGTAGGTGGCGCCGTTGCACAAGACCTATTTCGCCGCGGGCTTTGCTTGCCAAGCGGGTCGACCCTCTCCGAGGAAGCGCAGCAGCGCGTAGTCGATGTGTTCCTCGAAACGCCTGGGCTTCGGCACCGCGAAACGTAAGCCGGCCGCCGAACCAGCATGTCTATCGAACCTTGCGGAGTACGAAGAGTTGAATGGGTGAATAGGCTCCGCGAGGTGGTTGGTCGGCAAAAAATCGCACGAAATGGGTATTGTATTTGAGGTCCGTCCGAGTCACCGCGGGGTAGACCACGCGGCTGATGAAATAGTACGAGCTGAGGAAGTGCTGGGGAACTCCCGCAAACGCATCGCTGTCGAGCAGGTCGAAGTGCTTCGCCGCTTCTTCACGAAACCCTGCTTCTTCGAACCATAGATTGTGGTACGCCTCGGCGTTCGGCTCGAGTCCCAATTCGCCCCGTGCTTCGTTCAGGCAATCGAGGCCATCTTTGAACGCCTCGATGCAGATGTAGTGCCCGCCAGGCCGGAGGACGCGTGCGATTTCCGCAAGTGCCTCCCACTGATGTTCGCGATTCATCAGGTTGATGATGACCCTCTCGCCAACGACGAGATCGAAGGTCTCATCCTGGAAGTCGAGCGATCGGACGTCTCCGTGGGCCACATCACAGTTTGCAATGCCTCTGCTCTGAGCGAGCTCAACCATCGGCTGGCTAAAGTCGCGCCCAGTCAATTTCAGGTCCGGGTAGCGTGTTCGCAGCGCGTCGAGCAAGACGCCGTTTCCACAGCCAATTTCGAGTACTTGACTGGATTGGTGAACG
>JAFDFW010000514.1 GCA_019309605.1 Deltaproteobacteria bacterium
ACGTCGGAGCTGGTGATCGTATCCGGCGCTCCCATGCGGCCGTTTGCATTGTGCCCCCAGCACCAGAGCGATGAGTCGCTTTCGAGCACCCCGCATGTCATACGATGTCCGGCGTTGACTGAGGACCATTGCGCTGGAGTCGAATCCACTTCGAAGTCGAGCACCACCGGCGTTGGAAAGCAGCTTCCGCGGCAGTCCGGTCCTTGCGCGTCTCCCAGGCCCAGCTGCCCATCGTCGTTCTCGCCCCAGCACCAAAGGCGTCCATCCTCGGCGACCGCGCAGCCATGCTGCTCGCCTAGGTCTACATTCGTGAACGAGGGGACGGGCTTGCATTGACCGGCCGTACAGGTGTCACTGAAGCAGTCGCAGAATTGGCAGAGACCTCCGCCCGCGCCGCAGCGCGTAGTGTCGTCGCCGGCTCGGCACGTCGTTCCGTCCCAACACCCAGTGCAGCACACGCCCGCGCGACAGGCCCCATCGGCTCCGTCGGCTGAGCAGGGGGTTCCATCGGGTTCGGACGAGCAATCGACCACTCCCATTGCACATTCGCCGGTTTCGATGATGCACTGCGCGTTGGTAGAGCAACCTATGCCGGAGAAAGCCGCCAAACTGACCGCTAGAGGAGTCTGAGCGGTCGGATCGATCGTCACGGCGCTACAGCCTGCTGCGATCACTGCACATTCCGCGTCCTGTGCCACCGCGTAAAGACCGTAGGGTCCGGGGTCGAGGTTGCCGATGATCGGCCCGTCGCCAGCGTCCCGCAGAACATGGGTTTGCGCAATCGCATCGTCGGGCCGCTCACCCATCGAAACCGCTGCACACGACTCGACCACGTAGACTTCCACCCGCACGGCCTGGTCGCGCGCGGACCGAGGCAATCCCGAGTCGAACGATACATCCACACCGGTCGCTTCAGGGTCCGAGCCGCTGCAAGCAGCAGCTAGACATCCCAGGGAGGCCAACAGCAAGGTAGCTTCGAGGGATCCTCGGTTTTTCGCCCTGTGTTTCACCAGCTGACCGTGACTCCGCCGACCGCGGACGGATCGCTATTCTTCGACCGTTGTGAAAGCAGCACACCCGCAGCGACACCACCTCCCACGGCGACCGCGGTCACGGCGACGATCCAGGGCCACTTCTTCTTCTTCGCCTTCGGGGCGTCTGCGTGCGGCTTGTACTCGGGCATCTCGAAGGCATTCCTGGATTTCGTCAGCTGCAACGGGACCGAGCCGGTCATCGTCGCGCTGAACAGCACTCCACCTTGCCGGGTGCGCGCCGTCGCGGCGCAGCCGTGGTGATCGCCTGACTCGGGAAGCTTCAACTTCGTGTGGGCACCTTGAGATGTGTGAGAGATCGTCTTGCTGTCGTTGCTGATGCTGCACTGGAGGGTGACGTGATCGACGAGCCCTTTGGGCACCCGCAACACGTGAGCGATCATCCAAGGTGCGCCGTCGAAGCTCTTCCGCTCGATACGCAGCTCGACTCCGAGCGCGCCTGCGCTGGCCTCGCGCACTTCTTCGAATGCGGTGCGCACCGGCGGAGGCGCCAACCGGCCAAGCTCATAGCTTGGGCGTACCGCGCTCAAACGACGCAGATCGGCCCGCATTGCCGCCTCGTCGCCGAGGGCGTGGTGGACGAGGGCTCGCATCTCGAACAGCTCGAGGAGCTCCTCCACCGACAGATCGGCGTTGCGTGCGGCAGTATCGAACGTGCGGAGCGCGGTCTTGAAATTGGCTTCTTCATAGGACGCGATGGCCCTGTCGAGCATCGGATGTGCCCGCACCGTGGCCGGTACCGCCCAAAGCGATGCGAAAAGCACAATAATTCCAAGCCTGGCGACCACTCCCCTCACCTGCTCACCACATTAGCCCAAGATACATAAATATTCAATAATTACGGTGGTAACGGTACCCAGACCTCCGTTAGGCTGTAGATGAGCTTGGGAGGATTTGATTGGGTGCTGAAGAGGCGGCGGCTCCGGAAGAGCCTGTGGTGGAGATCCTGTCTCCGGTAGACGACTCGGTGAGACCGGAGCGGACCGAGCCGCAGCGCATCGGCCGCTACGAGCTCTGCTTCGAGCTCGCCTCAGGCGGGATGGCGTCGGTGTACCTAGCCCGCATCAATGGGGTGTCGGGGTTCGAGAAGTTGGTCGCGCTCAAGCGCATCCACCCGCACCTCGCCAAGGAGAAGGGCTACGTCGATATGTTTCTCGACGAAGCGCGCATCGCGTCCCGAATCACGCACGCCAACGTCTGCAGCGTCTTTGATTTCGGCGAGGTGGACGGCGAGCACTACATCGCCATGGAGTATCTCGTCGGCGAGCCGCTCTCGCGGCTGATGAGCCGCAGCGCCAGGGACAAGAGCCAACGGAGATCACGGCTTCTGCCGTTGAGGATGGCCCGCATCATTGCGGATGCGTGCGAGGGCCTCCATGCGGCGCATGAGCTCAAAGACGCCAACGGTGATCTGCTTCACGTCGTGCACCGCGATGTCAGTCCGAGGAACCTGTTCGTGACCTATGACGGCGCCGTTCAAGTCGTCGACTTCGGGATTGCGAGTGCGAACGAACGCTTGCACCACACTGCGACAGGGAAGGTCAAAGGCACGTTCGCGTACATGTCTCCGGAACAGCTGACGGCCCACCCGATCGATCGGAGGGTCGACATCTGGGCGCTCGGGGTGACGCTCTGGGAGATGCTTGCGGTCAGGCGACTGTTCAAACGTGACACGACTGCAAGCACGGTCCATTCGGTTCTCTACGACGAGATTCAGCCGCCTTCGCAGCACCGGCCGCAAATTCCGGAGGAGCTCGACCGAATCGTGCTCAAGGCGCTGGAACGGGACCCCGAAGATCGTTGGCAAACCGCGCGGGAAATGGGGAAAGCGCTCCGCCAGTTCCTCGGGACCCAGAATGAGATCATGGGTCC
>JAFDFW010000515.1 GCA_019309605.1 Deltaproteobacteria bacterium
GCCAATGCGATCGGCCGCGGTTCCCTCATCACCGCTACAACCGGCGGCAATCCCGACAATCATCACCAAAGAAAGAACATACATAACCCTACACATAACCACCTCCTGCGTTTCGTGTCAGACGTTCGCGGTCTCGATCCGGTTCCGCCCGTTCCCCTTTGCTGCGTACATTGCACGATCGGAGGCCTTGAGCAGCCGGTCAAGATCTTCTCCATGATTCGGAAACGCGGCCACCCCAACGCTTGCGGTGACCGACAGGTACGGCGCCTCGGGAATCTCCATTTTGGCGACGGCGGCGCGGCAGCGCTCGGCAGCGCCCATCGCCTGCTCCAGATCCGCGCCGGGAAGGAGAATCACGAACGTCGTGTTCTCGAGCACCAAATCGCCACGTGCGTGTCCGTGCGCATCGTTGATCCGCTTGAAATGGTCGAGGTCGAGCATCAGGACGCCCAGCGGTTTGGCATCACCGCGGGCCTTGAGCAGGGCGCGCTGCATGACCGCCATCGCGAAGCCACGCGTGTAGGCACCGGTCAGCGAGTCAAACTGCGCCGCCTCGTAGAAGCTTCGCTCGTCCTGACGCCAAACGCTGATCAGATGATCCATGACGACTGCGAGTGGAATATAGATCAGGGCAGCCGCGACGGCGCGCTCCGCGGCCACCTTGGCGAGGTCCGACTGGTCGAGCGACGCTTCGAACAAGGAATGGAACGGCAGGGCTCCAGCCTTGCTGGCGAAGTGCATTGCGAACATCGACAAGAACCAGCCGATGACGGCGATCCAGAACGAGCGGCGCTCGAGAAGCACCATCCCCAAGAGAAGAGCGGCAACCATGATCAATCCGCTCGCCGCCGTATAAGGGCCGATCGCGTAACACACAGCCGTTCCGGTGACTATATGCGCAGCGATGGTGCTGAAGAGGAGCCACGAGAACTTGGTTCCCTTGCGCAGGTACCATCGCCACGTCCAGATGTAGAACCCGAACCAAAACACCAAGGCACCCTCGGCAAGCATCGTCGTGGTCCGCAACGCAGCGGGGTCCGCAGGAGGCTCGAGCAGAAAGGGCCAACCGTCGAGCACCGCGAAAGAGAAGGTGACGATGACCATCAGGAGGACCGACAGAAACTGCACGTAGAGGGAACGATCCCGAGCGTTCCAGCCGAAGGGCGAGCCAGTTGGCAAGAGCGAAGCTCTGAACGGGATGACGAACCTGCGCGACTCGGCGCGCGCCTGGCTGCCCGAATCCTCCGGCGATGGACGAAGACTTGGCGGCTCACTGTGCAGACTGACGACCATGTCCGGTGTCCTCAAGCTGCGTCGTGAACGCCGATCGGGCGGGTGGCCAAGACGAGCTCCCTTACGCGGACCCAACGTCGAAGCGAGTGCCAATGACAGTTGGCCATCGCCAGGAAGCGAATGGCTGTCTCGTTAAACAGCGAGCCATGCGTGTCGCCGACGACTTCTGCACTGATCCACAGGGGGTCAGGTTCGCCCGGGAGGGTGAGTCGAATCTGCAGTCGGTCACTCAGGCGGTTGCCGAGGATCGCCAGCGCGTCGAGGATCAACCCATGCTCGCCGATGCTGGTCACGAACGCGGGCAGCACCTCATCGTCGGCGACCAACTCGACGTAGAGCGCGACCGGAAGCAGAACCTCACGTTGTCCGCCAAACAACATCATCGTTGAAGCTACGGGGAGGTAGCCGGCCGGGCAAAAAACTTACCGGATCGCCGCTGCCCGCAAAGCGGTATGATTCCGCGGTGCTCGGCCCTCTGCTCACCCTCGCCGCATACCTCGTCGGCTCGATCTCGTTCGGTCTCGTCTTCGCCACTCGGCAGGGCGTCGATTTGCGAAGTATCGGGAGCGGCAACGTCGGGGCGACGAACGTCGGCCGCGCGCTCGGAAAGAGCGCGGAACGCAAGGTCATGCTCCTCGACATGCTCAAGGGCTTCGTACCGGTCGTCTTGGCACGCTGGGTCTTCGACCTCCCGTGGCCGTGGATCACCGCGGTCGGAATCGCCGCGACGCTCGGGCACGTCTTCCCGATTTGGCATGCCTTCCGAGGTGGCAAAGGGGCGGCAACGGCTGCTGGCGTCTTGCTCGGCGCCCTTCCCCCGATTGGCGCCGCAGCGCTCCTCACGTTCGTACTCGTCAAGAAATTCAGCCGACGAGCCAGTGCGGCATCGCTGTCCGCCGCGACCCTCGCGATCGCCCTGACGATATCCTTCGACGGGCGGCAGTGGCCCATTCAACTCGCGGCCGGGCTGTGGATCATCGTGGTGCTCCGGCACGCCGGGAACATCAGTCGGCTCCTGCAAGGACAGGAACCGCCCGGCTAGCCTGGTTTGACGGAGAGCCAGAGGGTGTGATAACCGAAACTGAATGGCGGTTCATTCTACAGCCAATAAGCGCAAGAGGGGTCCCGATAAGCGGGACCGGATTCTCAAGGCCGCGATCAAGGTCTTCGCGAAGAACGGGTTCTACGCAACGCGGGTGAGCGAAATCGCCAAGACGGCCGGTGTCGCGGACGGCACCATCTACCTCTACTTCAAGAACAAAGATGATGTCCTGATTACGATCTTCGAGGAAGGCATCGGGCGGCTCCTCACCATTCTTAGAGAGGTCGCGGAGTCGGATGAACCTTTCGAGAGGCGGATCACGCGCATCATTGAGTTGCAACTCGGCTTGCTCGAGGAGCAGCGCGACCTCGCCGAAGTGATCACCGTGAACCTGCGGCAGTCGTCCCGCCTCCTGAAGCAGTACGCGGCGCCTTTGTTCATGCAGTACATCGACGTGATCGCAGGAGTGGTGCGCGAAGGTCAAGAGGAAGGCGCGTTTCGACCGGACCTCAACCCTCGGGTGGTAGCGCGCAGTCTCTTCGGCGCGATCGACGCGATTCTGCTGACGTGGGCCCTCGGAGAAGGTGACCCCCAGGCGTTGCGAAAAGCAGCTGGGCATTGCGCCAGCCTGTTTCTCGAAGGCCTTCGAAAGCGCTGACACGATCGGTTGAGAGGGCGAACGCCGAGCCCCCATCCCCGAAACCGTAGAGGACGGCGAGGACGACGCCGAGGACGAGCACGCACAGAGCAATGAAGGCGATCGGGTGCGTCGACAT
>JAFDFW010000516.1 GCA_019309605.1 Deltaproteobacteria bacterium
GCCCGATGCCTGCCCCGATGCTCGCCACGCCAACGCCGAATAGCGACCAGCCCGCGATGCGTTGGTTGCGGGGCCGCGGCACCCCGCCCTTGCGCTTGGAGCCCGCTTCTGTTGCTGCCACCGCGGCCGCTCCCACGGCGGCGCTCGAGTCCAGCTCAGCCCGCCAGCTCGCGCGCGCGAACGGATGCGGGCCCGTGAAATCCACCGACCGCCCCTCGAACAAGGCGTCGAGGGCCCGCCGCACGTCTTCTGTCGCTGGTTGCCCATCATGCACCGCGACCCATGCTGAGGCCGGCTCGTACCCCTCAGCGCTCAGGTCGACGCGCACCACGCTGGAGCTCAGACCGCTCACAACCAACACGTTCGCGCCACCCAGGATCGCCGCGACCTGGCTCGCGTGATCCATTCGCTTCCCCCATGCCGCTGGCGCCGCATATTCAAGATGAAGCACCGGGCGCGTGCGCACCGCACGCTCGAGCGCCGCGTCAAACGCGAACACGTTCTCGCCGCTTTTGATGTCGATTCGGTGAATGCGTCCGCGGTGCTCCTCTTCGCATTCGACCTGCATGCGATACGCCCCGACCGGCAGCTCGATGTCCGACAGCGGGGTACGGCCAAACTCCACGCCGTTGATGCGCACCAGGCAATCAGACGGCATGCTCTGCACCTCCAACGTGCCCGGGGCTTCCGAGGCCATCTGCGCGTCGACTTCGGCCAACAGATCGCGGACTTCCGGCGTGTGACGGAACGCGGTCGGCTCGACTCGTGGGACCAAACGCCGGCACTCGCGGGCCTGTCGACGCCCTTCGGCCGTGTTCTTCGTCTCTACGTAGGCCCGTACCATGAACAGGCAGGTGTCGAGCACCTGTTGCGCCCGCGCTGCCTCCCGGTTGAGCTCGGCGGCCGCCCGGTCCGCCAAACGCTGCGCGGCTTTGAGCTCGCGTCGCGCCGCCTTGTAGTCCGCGCGCGCCAAGTACCGCACTGCCGCACGCGAGCGCTCGACCCACAGGTCGATGTCGCTCTGGCTGATTTGCGGCGCGGGTGCGGACCCCACGACCTCAAAACGCTCCGATGCGCGATCCGCGGCCCAGACGGACCGGCCGCGAACCACCAGCTCCTGGTGTAGCGCCTCCGACGCAGTATGGAGCCCTTCAATGCTGAGGCCCCGGGCAGCCGAGTCGGCGACGCTACCCAACGCTGGCACCAGCAGCCACGGACGCTCTTCGCCCGAACCGCTCGCCTCGTCGCCCCGCGCGCGTGCCAGCGGCGAGGTGAATGCAGCGAGCGCTGCAACGAGGACGCAAACAACCCGCCGCATGCTGCTCTCTAGAAACACCCCAGGAAAGTTAGCGCGGATTTGCTATCAGCCGCTTGCACGATAGCCGCGGTGCCCCCGCTCACGACGACGTCCACTCGCCCAGGGGCATCGTCGAGTGTGTCGAGCACGACCGCTTGCTTGAGCACTGCGCCCCCTTCGCCCCGCCCCACGACCGCGAGTTGGGTGCCCGCCATGAGAAACCAGACATCGTTGTCTTCGTCGAAGGCGAGCCCCGTTGGGCCGCTCGGGGTTCCTTGGAGGTCTTGGGCGTCGAACGCGACTTTGCAGAAGCCTGCCGCCTCGCATTGCAGGGTTGCTTGGCCGAGCTCACTTAGATGCAGCTTTTCGCTTTGGAGGTAAGCGACTGCGGGGCCGGCCTTTCTCATAGCCATGCTGGGTGTGTGCCCGCGGGCAATATCGATGTCTAACGCGACAACGCCGTCGTCTCGAAGGATCGCAGCGCGAACGTTGTCGCCTTGGTCCCAGGCCAGATAAGTGCCGGCGGCGTCGAACATCGTGAGTATGGGCACCCCCGTTGCGAGTGTCGGCGCCTGCGTCAACCCCGAGAGATCGCTCTCCGTGAAGGGGTTCAAGGCGAACGTGCCCAAATCCCGATAGCCAAGGAAGCGGGGCGGCGACGCCACCACGCGCGGATGGTAGGGCGGATGGTACACACCCCAGGCAGGAAAGCCCTCCATCTGTGACCCCTGGAACCAGTCGCCGTGAAGCGCTCGCGTTTCCAGAATGATCGGGGTCAACTCCGAGTCGACATGAACCTCGACCACGTGAAACGAGTGCTCGCCGACCGCGACCAGCACGCGCTTGCCAGAGGCATCCGATTCCAAGAACGTTGCTTGCGTAGGGCTGACGATTTCGTCGTGGTACCCGGTACGGTCGCCGCGGGTGTCGTACGTCTCGACCTGTAGTTGGTCGGCAACTATCCGCGCGACCAAAAAACCACCGTCGACCCGCGTGACGGTCGCAAGATCGGCAAAGACCTCTTTCTTGACCGCCAACACCCCTTCATCGACCAAGCCGTCGCAGTCGTTGTCCTTGCCGTCGCAAACTTCGGCCAGGGGCCCGCCTCCGCCATCGCAGACGACGCCCATGCCACCTTCCGCACAGACGTACTCCCCCGCGACGCACTCGCCGACACCGCCGCAGGCCTTGCCGAGCTCCGGCCAATCTTCGTCAACCTCCGTGTCGCCGTCGTTGTCCACACCGTCGCACGCTTCGGCATCTGGCTTCGGCTCTCCCGTCCTGATCGGTTCCACCTCTCGGCACGTTCCGTCAACGGCGCTCAAGGGCTCGGGGCAAGTCACCTCGCCGCAGCCACCCATGGCGAACAGCCACACGACAGCGAGGACTATCGCAGAGCGTGAGAAGGAACAGTGCTGAACGCACCTCAGATGTGTTTGCAGGAATCGTGACATGTCGATGAACTGGTTATCGATGCTTCCAGCCGCCGGTTGCGTGCTTTCGACAGAACGGCGAGCGTACCCTCTTTCGGCGCCTCTTTGCTGTGAACTCACTCACACAAAAAGGGCTCGGGCGGTTCGCGCTCGGACGCACAGGCGGAAACCGTCGCCGTTCGCTATCT
>JAFDFW010000517.1 GCA_019309605.1 Deltaproteobacteria bacterium
CTCCTACCAGCCATGCTGATCGCCGACATGCTGGGCGTCCCGCGCGAGAAGTGTTCCTCTTTGAGGCGATGGATCGGGATGATGGTCCCGGGCGGGCAGGGCCCACAGTATGTAAACGACGAGGTCAACGACGCCTTTGGAGAGTTTTGCGAGCACCATGAGGCGATGGTCAACGAACGAGCGGACGATCCAACCGACTCCGACCTCTTGCTCAAGTGGATGCACGCCGAGATCGACGGTGAGAAGCTCGATGAGGACCAACTGCTCTTCGAGCACGCGCTGTTGTTGGCCGGCGGCATCGAGACCACCCGGAACGCTATCGCCGGCGGCATGGAGATGCTGGCCAAGAACCCGGAGCAGTGGGCCTACCTGAGCGCCAACATCAACGATGATGCCGTGATCAACGCCGCGATCGAAGAGATGATCCGCTGGGTCACTCCTTTTGCCAACATGTTCCGGACTGCGACGAGAAGCATCGAAATCCGCGGCAAGACAATTGAGGAGGGGCAGATGATCGGCCTGATGTACCCCTCGGCCAATCGCGATCCTCGAGTCTTCGAAGATCCCTTCCGATTCGACGTTCGCCGCGGCCCGCGCGCCGAGAAGCACATCGCCTTTGGGTTCGGGTCGCATTTCTGCCTGGGCGCGAACCTAGCCCGGCTCGAGCTGAGGACCGCGCTTCGAGCGCTCCTTCGACGCTTCAACACGGTTGCGCTCAAGCCCGGGGGAAGGAACGAGTGGGCGAGCTCCTCGTTCACCCGAGGTCCGCTGCACATGGACCTCGTCTTCGGCTGACGTGGCAAGCTGCGACTGCCTCATTCCTCGCGTCAGTCGCGGGGCGGCAAGCCGTGTACGAGCGTGAGGAACTCCATGTCGGTGCCGGCGCGACGGTGCTCGGACAACGCCTGATAGTCCGGGTCCGCCCACCAGGCGCGCGCCTTTTCCTCCGAAGGGAACTTGAAGATCACGATACGACCTGGAGGCGGTGACGCGCCCTCGAGCGTGTCGCTGTTGTCGTCGTACGTGAAAAACTCCCCGTCGTGGCGCTTCAGGATCTGAAAGAACCCCTTTTCGTACTTCCGGTAGGTGTCGGCATCGTGGATGCGAAAATTGGCAATCATGAAGCAGGGTGCATCGGACATGAGTCAGTTCCTCCTTAGGGGACTATAAGCTCCGTCTATGACGGAGCGCCAACTTCGAATGGGCGTCTGAGTATGCGGTGTGAGTGAACGCTCCGCGGCGATTGACTTCTCCAAGGGCCCAGACGTTGGGCACGACTGTGCAGAGCTCGTCGTCGACTTCGATGAATCCGGCCGAGTCGACTTTGCACTCACTATGAGCTTTGACATGAGTGCGTGGGACGTGCCCTACTCGACGCGGAGGCGAGTATGGCGTTCGCACTCGACGTCGATGCCGCGAGGAGGGAAGGATGGCTGAAGATAGATACTACGCAGTCAGAATGATTTGGGTGCGAGACCAGGAGATCTGGGAGAAGTACCAAGAGATGGCCAAGCCGATACTCGGCCGCCACAACGTGCAGGTGGAGCATTGGCTCGAGACGGACAAAATTGTCGGCGAGGGCGTCGACAAGCCCGATCTCATCGTCGTGACATCCTACCCGAGCGCTGCAGCTCTCGCGGCGTTCGAGAGCGACCCTGATTTCAAGAAGGCGTCCGCGCTTCGGGATACAGGCGCCAAGCTCGTCACGGTGACCGCGCGCTCGGGCTTACCCTAAGCCACACGTGTGGTTGTGGATGTGTGATCTAGTTGGTGATTAGGACGGCTCGATGCTGGGGTACCCGTCCGGCAGGGATCGTTGGGTCGGCGGCGAGCAGGCGCTCGACCATCGAAGTCTTCCCGGCGCCTGCCACGATCCATATGATCGAGCCGACCTGTTCGAATGCCGGGAAGGTGAGGGTCATTCGACGGTGTCCTTGATAGGGTCTGGTGACGGCGACGCGCCGGTCGACGATGTCGAGGACCGGGTCGCCGGGAACCACGGTGGTCCGGCCCTTCATCGCGGAACGGTAGGCGGTCCTTGCGATACGCTCGACGGACACCTTCGGCAGCCAGCGGTACACCCGTGTGCTGCCGACTCCCGCGTCAGCAACGAAGTCGGTGGCGGTTGATCCCGGGGCCAAGGCCGTGACAGTGACGCCCGTGCCGCGAAGCTCTGCTGCCAAGCCCCTGCTGAAAGACAGAACGTATGCTTTGGAGGCCACGTAGGCAGCCCATTGGGGGCCGCCCGCGAAGTAGGCCACCACCGACGCCACGTTGATGATTCGACCTTCGCCACGCGCGAGCATCGGTTTGAGAAAGAGGTGCGTCAGAGAAGTTAGGCTCACGACATTGAGGCCCAGCATTGCATTGGTGCGGCTACGGTCGCTCTGGGCGAAAGCGCCGTGTGCGCCCAAGCCCGCGTTGTTGATGAGAGCGTCGACATGAATGCCAGCTTCGTGCACGTAGTGGAACAGCTCTTCCGGCGCGTCCGGCCCCGCAAGATCGATGGCGTAGGTTCTCACAGCGACGCCACTTGCGTCTTCAATCTCGGTCGCGGCCTTCTTCAAGGCTTCCTTCTTTCGCGCGACGAGCAACAGGTCGTAGCCGTTGCGGGCGAACTCGCGCGCCAAGGCCAAGCCAATACCTTTGGAGCCACCTGTGACCAAGGCCGTAGGGCGTCGATGTGTTGGACTGGTCATGCTCGACTCTCCTGCTGGGCAACGCCAAACAGTTCGCGGTTTTCACGAATGAAGGCGGCTAGAGATTGCGGCGGCTGACCCCCGATGTGCTCGACCACGTCGCTCTCTGCACTGAAGATGCCGTTCTTGTGATCCTCGGCGACCGCCTTGAGGTGGGTGACCAGAAACGGGGGCATGCCCGCCACGTCGCCTAGAATCTGGCCCCAAGCTTCGCCCG
>JAFDFW010000518.1 GCA_019309605.1 Deltaproteobacteria bacterium
CGGCGCCAAGGGATGCGGCGAGGGCGCCATCCACACCACGCCCGCGGTGATCATGTGTGCGATCAACGACGCCCTTCTCCCGCTGGGCGTACAGGCCCGTGCGACACCCGCGTCTCCGAACCGCGTCTGGGACTTGCTTCAGCAGGCCAACAAGTAGAGAGGTTCCTGAAGGAGCCACTCGGAGCAAGCATGAAGGTCGTCGCTTCCATGGCACCTGATGTCCGCCTCCGCGACGTCGCCGCACATGCACGCCGTGTCGAATCCCTGGGCTACGACGCGCTCTCCGTGCCCGAAGCAAAGCACGAGGGAACCCTCGCCGCCTTCGCAGCCCTGGCCGCTACATCGCGCCTCCGCGTCAACACCGGCGTCCTCGTCGCCTTCGCTCGCAGTCCGATGCTCGCCGCCCAGGCTGCCAGGGATCTCCAGGACTTCTCCGACGGACGTTTCGCCCTCGGTCTAGGATCCCAGATCAAGGGCAACGTGGTCGGTCGCTTCGGAATGCCCTGGAGTGCACCCGCCACGCGCATGCGCGACTACGTCGGCGCGGTACGGGCCTGCTTCGACACCTTCCAAAACGGGACACCCCTCAACTTCGAGAGCGAGTCCTACACCCTCAACAGGATGCAACCCTTCTTCAATCCCGGGCCCCTGGAATGTGGCACTCCCCCGATTCTGATGGGCGCCGTGGGGCCCATCATGACCCGGACCGTCGGCGAGGTGGGTGACATGCTGCAGACGCATCCCACCAACAGCGAAGCGCGCTTTCTCCGAGAAGTCACACGGCCGAGTTTGGAAGAGGGACGCAAGCGCTCGGCGCTCGAAGAGCCCGTGCAGTTGCTGGCCGGCCCTTTGGTTGCAACTGGCCGCGACGAGGCGGCGGTAGATGCAGCGCTGAAGTCGGCACGCGAGACTCTGGTATTCACGTTGAGCACACCGGCCTACTGGCCCGTGCTCGAGTATCACGGCTGGTTGGAAGTCGGTCACCGCCTTCGCGACCTCACCCGCGCGGGAGCCTGGGACGAGATGGACACCGCTGTCTCCGATGAGGTCGTCGATACCCTGGTGGTCTCGGGCACCTACGGCGTCATCGCCGAGCGCATTGTCGCGCAGTACGCAGACCTCGCCGAAGGCGTTCTCTTTCCCGTTCCGCCTGACCCCGAGGACGACGACGCGGCGCGCAGGGTGATCGAGGACATTCGAGGCGGTTGACCCGACGCCGTGTCCCGGCGATCGCCTACTTCCCGGTGTAGACCGGCTTGCGTTTTTCGGCGAAGGCACGCGGGCCTTCCTTGGCGTCTTCGGAGCGGAAGACGCGCTCGGCCATGGTCTTCTCGAGCACGAAACCCGGCTCGTTGTTCAGTGAGCGCACCATGATCTCCTTGGCGGTGCGCACCGCGAGCGGGCCGTTCTGGCAGATGCGCTCGGCGAGCGCCATCGCTTCGGGGAGCACCTGGTCGGCCGGAACGATCTTGTTCACCAGGCCGATCTGGTAGGCGCGCTCGGCTGTGATGTTGTCGCCCGCCAGCACCATTTCCATAGCCACGGCCCAGGGAATCTGCTGTGGCAAGCGGATGTGCGTGCCGCCCGCCGGCACCACGCCCCACTTCACTTCGCCAAGCCCAAAGACGGCCTTGTCGGAGGCGATGCGCATGTCCATGCCCTGCAGGAACTCGAGGCCTCCGGCGATACAAACCCCGTTCACGGCGGCGATGATGGGCTTGTAGATGTGATAGAAAGGACGCTTGACGGGGTCTTCGTACCCCATCATGTCGCCTTCCGCGATCGCGGGGAGGGCGTCTTTCAGATCCATGCCCGCGCAAAAAGCCTTGTCGCCCGCCCCGGTAATGACGGCGACCCACAGGTCGGGGTCTTCATTGAAATCGTCAAAGGCGGCGTCCATGGCCTTCAGCATTTCGCCGGTGAAGGCATTCAGCGCCTTGGGACGGTTGATGGTCATGAGGGCGATGCGGCCCTTTTTCTCGTAGGTAAATGTCTCCGGCAGTTCCAGCGTCATGAGAATGCTTCCCTTTGTGGTGTCTGTTCAGCCCCGTCGCTTGAAGCGCGGCAAGGTGATGTCTTCCGTCACAGCGTCATAGGTCAGTTCAAGCGGCATGCCGATTTCTAGCTCGTCGGGCGTGCAGTCCACCACGGTGCTGAGCAGCCTAACCCCTTCTTCCATTTCGACCACGACGTCCGCATACGGAGCGTCGCGAGAGAACGCAGGGTGTAGGGCGCGGTTCACCACCACCCAGGTGTACACCGTGCCCCGGCCCGTGGAGCGTACCCACTGCCACTCGAAGCTGTTGCACTCGGGGCACATCTCCCGGGGAACATGGCGAAAGGCATCACAGGACGTGCACTTCTGGAAATGCAGGTCCTCTTTTTGGCACCGGCCATAGAACTCGCGGACCAGTCCTTCCATGACGGGAAGAGGCTTCGTGTACTCCGTCATCCTGTCCTCCTACCGCCGAAGGATGGCGATGCTGCCATCTCCAAAGTCACCCCAGCCCGTGACGACGCCGAGCTCGGCATCTTTCACCTGCCGCTCACCTGCCTCGCCGCGCAACTGGCGTACGGCTTCGACCACATGGGAAATGCCCAACACGTGCGCTTCCGACAAGAGCCCGCCGTGGGTGTTCACCGGCAAGCGTCCGCCCAGCTCGATCCCGCCATCTGCCACGAAGGGTCCGCCTTCTCCGCGCCTGCAGAAGCCTGATTCCTCCAGCTGCTGAATGACTTCGAAAGTGAAGCAGTCGTAAATCTGCGCAAAGTCCATGTCGTCTGGCGTGACTCCGGCTATCCGGAAAGCTTCCGGGGCCGCGATGGAAAGACCCGTCTGGTGAAAGTCCTTCCGGCCCGTGATTTCATCTGCCGGATACGGCTGGCCCGAGGCCGCGCCCATGATGTACACCGG
>JAFDFW010000519.1 GCA_019309605.1 Deltaproteobacteria bacterium
TACAAGATGATGATCCCGGTTTTCGGCAAGGGCGTCGTTTACGACACCACGCCAGAGCGGATGTTCGAGCAGTTGCACATGCTGCACCCGGCGCTTCGCAACAAGCGCATGCGGACCTACACGGAGATCATCGCGGACGAAACCCACAAGATCATCAGTGGCTGGGGCGACGAAGGACAGATCGAGGTCTGTGAGTTCTTCGCCACCCTGACGAGCTTCACCTCGAGTCGCTGTCTGCTCGGCGAAGAGTTCCGCAACGACATGAGCGAGGAATTCGCGAGGGTGTATGAAGACCTCGAGGCGGGTATCGTTCCCTTGGCGTACATCAACGCGTACCTTCCCATTCCAGCGTTCCGGAAGCGCGACCGCGCGAGGGCGCGTCTTGGGGAAATGGTGTCGACGATCATCGAGCGACGCCGGCGTAAGGGCATCCACTCGGAGGACTTCACGGAGACTCTCATGGAATCCCAGTACGCCGATGGCACTTCCCTCACCGATCACGAGATCGCCGGCATTCTCATCGCCGTGATGTTTGCCGGACACCACACCAGCTCGGTGACCACCGCTTGGTCCCTGCTCGAGCTCCTGCGAACGCCTGACTACTACGCGAAAGTTTGCACCGAGATTCGCGAGCGCTTCCCGGATGACGAGGGCTACAGCTTCCAAGCGATGCGCGATCTCGAGAGAACCGAGTGGGCCATCAAGGAGGCCCTGCGCATTCACCCGCCGCTCTTCATGTTGTTCCGCGCCGCCCTGGAGGACTGCGAGATCTACGGCTACCAGGTCAAGAAGGGCGACTGGGTCTCGGTCTCGCCGCTCATTGCCCATCGTGAGAACGAGGTCTTCGAGAATGCCCTCGAGTACGATCCAGACCGCTACGGGCCCGGACGTGAGGAAGACAAGCGGCCCTTCGCGTACGTTTCGTTTGGCGGCGGCCGGCACAAATGCCTCGGCAACGCCTTCGCCATCCTACAGATGAAAACCATCTTCAGCGTCTTGCTCAACAACTACGACTTCGAGCTCGTGGGCGATCCGATGGATACCGACTTTGGACGGATCGTGCTCGGTCCGAAACCCCCAATCAACGTTCGCTACCGCAAGAGAGGAACAAGCAATGCCCGCGTTTCCGCGTGAAGAGTTGGAAGAGATGATGGAGCGGTGGCTCGAAGCCAACCGCAATGCCGAACGCGAGGGCGATTGGAGCACCTATCTCGGCGCGCACTACACCGATGACGCTGTGTATCGCTGGAACGTCGGCCCGAACGAAGAGTTCTGGGCGCGCGGGCTGAAGGAGATCAAGGAAGTCGCGCTCGGGTACCACATGGAGGGCTTCGAAGACTGGGCGTACCCGTACGACACCGTGCTCATCGACGAGAAGCAGGGCCAGGTGGTCGGGTTCTGGCGGCAAGTAGCGCCGTTCAAGCGTGCCGATGGGAGCAACTACGAAATCGCTGGGGTTGGCGGTTCGTGGTTCAAGTACGCAGGCGACTTCAAGTGGAGCTGGCAGCGCGATTTCTTCGACTTTGGCAACGCCAAGTCGATATTCATCGAGCTCGCGGGCGGTGGCCATCTGAACCCGACGATTCGCGAGAAGATCCATCGCCAAGCCAAGGCGGGAGCCGAGCTCTTACCAGGTCACGAGACGCTTCGGCCGGAACCCGGCAAGCTCGAGAAGCTCAAGAACCTTCAAGCGATGGTTCGTATCGCCCTCTTTGGATGAGCGGCATGACGACCGACGGCGCCCCACGCTGGTTCTCCGAGAACCCCAGCAAAGCGTGGGGCGAGAAGTTCTTCCTGATCTACTCGCCGATCTGGATGACCATGATGGGGCTGGTGATGGGTCTCGGCGTCACCGCTCGTGTAGGCGAGTGGGGCTTCCTGGCCATCGGTGTAGCCGTTGCGCTCCCGTTGGTGGCGGTGCCCGCCCTGATCCGTGACGAGAGGCCGCTCGGCCGGCGTTGGTATCAAACGTATTGGTTCAAAGCGAACCTCTACATCGCGATTTTCAACTTCGCCGCAAACTACTTTGGCACGGAGTACTTCTTCGACATCCTCGGGATGGTCTACGACTACCCGATGATCGAGCTCAACTTCGATGCGACGCTCGTCGGATCGGGCGAGCAGCGCGTCCCGGTCATGATGTACTTGCTCACCCAGGCGTACTTCCTCACCTACCATACGACCGCGGTCATCGTGCTGCGCCGCATCCGTACCTCCCGGCTTCCGATCGGACCCATGCTTTGGCCCCTCTTGCTCTTCGCCGTCGCCTACTTCTGGGCTTGGATGGAAACCAAGGCGATGGCAAACCCGTGGATCGAGAACCAGTTCTACTATAAAGATATGGAGCGCATGCTCGCGTATGGCTCGCTCTTCTACTCGCTCTATTTCGTTGCGAGCTTCCCGATCTTCTACCACCTCGCCGAAGAGCGGGGCGCGAACTGGAGCTTGACGATCACCGCCGCCGCCGCGTGCACAGCAAGCATGATCATGGTGTTCCTGTTGGACTTTGCGGCGGCGATCTTCGGACCCATCTGAATCACGGGAGAACATGAGATGAGAACGACGCCCCTGAAAGTATTTCAGTTCGCCACCGGTAACGTGGGCAGCGAGATGGTGCACAAGACGGTCCAGCATCCGGACCTCGAGCTCATCGGGCTCTATTGCTACAGCGAGGACAAAGTCGGTCGCGATGCAGGTGAAATTGTCGGCATCGATCCCATTGGCGTACTGGCAACGAACAGTGTCGAAGACGTCATCGCGGCCAAGCCCGACTGCGTGACGTACTTCGGTGTGTGGCCGGACATCGATCTTTTCTGCCGGCTGCTCGAAAGCGGCATCAACGTCGTGACGACGTCGGATTGGATTACCGGCCATTCCCGCAACCAGCACCACCCGCATCCCTCGGGT
>JAFDFW010000520.1 GCA_019309605.1 Deltaproteobacteria bacterium
CGGACTACGCCGCGGTGATCTACTCCGGCTCTGCTCCGATGTTCACCGGTCCGTCGGCCGATCGAGTCTACACGTTCAACGGTCAGCGATCGAACCCAGGGGTCGGGGACCCCGTGTTCGACTGCGTGCGTGACATCGGCGCCGGCATTTGCACTCAGATGTAATTGCCGGAGCTTGCGCCCCTAGATCGGCTCTCCTACGCTCCCGTCTTAGTGTCAGACGAGGACGATATCTCCCAGAAGACGTTGGCGGTTCACGGTGGTGAGCCGAGGACGTATCCGTACGACGCCTTAGTGGCGCCGATCACCCAGACCGCAACGTATTCATTTGCCGATACGGCGGAGCTCATCGCGTACTTCGAAGGCCGAAAACAACGCGAAGAGTACGGCCGCTACGGCAACCCGTCGGTTCGCCTGGTGGAAGAGAAACTGGCAGCGCTCGAGCGTACCGAGGATGCCGCTGCGTTCGCAAGCGGCATGGCTGCGGTGACCTCGACGATTCTGGCGCTGGTGAAGTCCGGTTCGCACGTGATCTTGTTTGCGGACTGCTATCGCCGGACGAGGCAGTTCGTGACGACGTATCTCGATCGCTTCGGCATATCGAACACGCTCATCCCGCCGGCGGACGTCGAGGCCCTGAGAGCCGCGATTCGGCCCGAGACTCGATTGGTGATCGCCGAGGCGCCCACCAATCCTTACCAAACGATTCCCGACCTCGAGCAGGTCGCCGAGATTTGCCGCGAGAAGAAGGTCAAGACGCTCGTCGACAGTACGTTCGCGACGCCGGTGAATTTCCAACCTGCGAAGTATGGGATCGACATCGTCGTCCACAGCGCAACGAAGTATCTCGGCGGCCACAACGATGTGCTGGGTGGCGTCGTGGCGGGGAAGACCGGCTTAGTCTCGCTGGTTCGTGACCTCCGCAGCGTCTTTGGCGCTTGCCTCGACCCGCACGCCGCCTACCTGATTCACCGCGGCATCAAGACCTTGGCTCTTCGGGTCGAGCAGCAAAACGCCACGGCGCAGGCCATGGCCGAGCGACTCGAGCAGCATCCCCGAGTTCGTCAGATCTGGTATCCGGGCCTGGCTTCTCATCCGAACCACGAGACCGCCAAGCGCCTGATGAGCGGGTTCGGCGGCGTGGTGACCTTCGAGCTCGATTCCGATTTGGACGGCACGAGCCGCTTCGTCGATGCCTGCCGAATCCCGCGGATCGCGCCGAGTCTCGGCGGCGTCGAGTCGCTGATCGAGCAGCCCGCGTTGATGAGCTACTTCGAGCTCAGCACCGAAGAGCGCGAGGCGATCGGCATCAAGAACAACCTCGTCCGCTATGCCGTGGGCATCGAGGATACCGACGAACTCATCGCGGACGTGGTTGCGGCACTCGACCGCACGGCCTGACGTATCGCCGTCGACACTGCGATTCTCCTCACAAAATGGGGCTGCAACTCTTCTCTCAGACTGAGATGGCGTCGGGCCGATGGTGTGGAGAAAGGGCGCAAGTGCGCGAAATCGCTGTTGACGCGCCTAGGCCCCTGGATATACTGGGCCCGCAATGGGGAGAGAATCGATGACCAAGTCGGAGCTCATCGACGCTGTAGCCCAGCGGACGAAGATCACCAAAAGTCGTGCAGAACACG
Organism: Deltaproteobacteria bacterium; assembly: GCA_019309605.1. Classification (GTDB taxonomy): domain Bacteria; phylum Myxococcota_A; class Polyangia; order Polyangiales; family Houyiibacteriaceae; genus SG8-38. The sequence goes on from JAFDFW010000520.1 coordinate 1,640, forward strand.
TTGTAAATTGCGTTTTCAACGCGATGACGTCGGCACTCGAACACGGCGAGGGGATCGAGATCCGCGGCTTCGGGAGCTTCACTGTCCGTGAGTACAAGTCCTATAGCGGTCGAAACCCTCGCACGGGGAAGCCGGTGCCAGTTCCGGAAAAGCGCCTGCCGTTCTTCAAGGTCGGCAAAGAGCTCAAAGAGCTCGTCGATGGTGGCGTTGCCGAGGACGGCGTCCCCGAGCCCGGCGAATAGAGGCTAGGGATGAAGCCCGAAGCGCAGCTCGCTGAGCTCAAGCGCGGCGTGGTCGACCTGCACGTCGAGTCGGAGCTCCTCGAGCGTCTGAACGGCGGCAAACCTCTCAAGATCAAAGCAGGCTTTGATCCGACGCGTCCGGACCTTCACCTAGGGCACACGGTGCTCCTCAACAAGATGCGTCAGTTCCAAGAGCTGGGGCACGATGTGGTGTTCATCGTCGGTGACTTCACGGCGCAGATCGGCGACCCGTCCGGCAGGAGCAGCACGCGTCCCGTTCCGACGCGTGATGAAATCCTCGAGGGGGCACGCACGTATGCCGAGCAGGCGTTCAAGATCCTCGACAAAGAACGCACTCAGATCGTCTACAACGGGGAGTGGCTCGGGAAGATGGCCTTCGACGACGTCATCCGGCTCGCGGGCAAGTACACCCTGGCGCGGATGATGGAGCGGGACGACTTCAAGCGCCGGTGGGCGGAGCACCAGAGCATTTCACTCCACGAGCTCCTGTATCCCCTGGCGCAGGCGTACGACTCGGTGGTGCTGGAATGCGATGTCGAGCTCGGCGGGACGGACCAGCTCTTCAACCTGCTCGTCGGCCGCGAAATCATGCGCGAGATGGGACAGCGCCCCCAAATCGTCATGACGACGCCGATCCTCGAGGGCATCAACGCGCGTTCCGAAGGCGGTAAAATAGTCGGCGCGAAGATGAGCAAATCGCTCGACAACTACATCGGCGTGGCCGAAGCGCCCAAAGAGCAATTCGGCAAGTTGATGAGCATCTCCGATGACTTGATGTGGCGCTATTATGAGCTGCTATCCGCAGAACCCGCGCCCGAGATTGCGCGTCGAAAACGCGCGTGCGCCGCAGGCGACCTGAATCCGCGCGACGCGAAGATCGCGCTGGGCAAAGAGATCGTCACCCGGTACCACGACGCCGAACACGCCGACGCCGCCGAAGCCTCCTGGCTTGACCAGTTCTCCAAACGCCAAGTGCCGGACGACATGGCCGAGCACGAGGTCCCTCAGCGATATCGGTATGGTGAAGAGCTCCAGCGACGGCCGCCGCCGCATCCAACAAGGCGCCGTAGAAATCGACGGCACCCGCCTCACCAACCCCCAAGCCAAACTCCCCAAAGGCCGCTACATCATCAAAGCCGGCAAACGCACCTGGGCAGCAGTAACCCTAAAGTAGGGGACACTCTCCGGGGTCCCAACCCTGCGAAAGCAGGGCCTTTCCAGAGCAAAGATCGCAGCGCCAGCCATTTTGGATGGCCACACGACCTTGGACACGCCCTGCAGGACCCGGAAAAGGTGGTGCTGCGATCTTCTGCTCAGAAACGGTGTAATGTTGGAGGGTTGGGACCCCGGAGAGTGTCCCCTTATGATTGGGACTTCTTATAAGCAGCATTCTGGGCTGGGTGAGGGGTGGGACGCGATCGTCGTTGGCTCGGGGATCGGTGGGCTTTCGGTTGCGGCCACGCTGGCCAAGCTTGCGAGTAAGCGGGTGCTCGTACTCGAGCGGCACTACACGGCGGGTGGTTTCACGCATACGTTCCGCCGGCCGGGCTACGAGTGGGACGTGGGCGTCCACTACATCGGCGGGGTGTCGCATCCGCGCGCAATGAATCGGCGTCTATTCGACTTCATCACCGATGGCGAGCTCGACTGGGCTGACATGGGCGATGTCTATGACCGGATCATTCTCGGCGAGAGCTCGTATGATTTGGTGAAGGGTGTCGAGAATTTCCGCGCGCAAATGCACGAGTACTTTCCGCGGGATAGAGACGCAATCAATCAGTACTTGGAAAAGGTCATCGCAACCTCCAAGAAAGCTCAACTGTTCTTCGCCGAGAAGGCTGTCCCTCCAGTCGTGTCCACCCTGTTCGGCGGTATGATGCGGCGCCCGAGCCTCAAAGAGGCGACGCGCACGACGCGTGAGGTGCTCGAAGAGAT
>JAFDFW010000521.1 GCA_019309605.1 Deltaproteobacteria bacterium
ACGAAACGGGGTATACCCGGAGTCGGCTACCGCCGTCCAGCGTCGCGGCGACGGGCCCGGCGCGTGACCGCCTTGAACACCTTCTGGAACATCGCGGCCTCACCCGCGACGGGCTCGCGTTGGTCCTTTCGGTCGCCCGACTCCGGGTATAGCTGATAGGCGGCGTTCAGGACGCGATCGATCGCATTTGGAGCAACGCCATAGGCGAATTCAAACAGATTCCCCACCGGGGTGGCCACGCGTTTGGGCTGCCGAATGATGCCGTCGACGATGAGATCTGCTGCCTGCTCGGCCGTACGCATTGGAAACGCGTCGTAGATCGTCGTTGACTTCATCATCGGAGTCTTGACGAGCGGCATGTAGATCGTCGTGACTTTGATCCCGTCCTTCAGTGCTTCGATCGCAAGCACTCGACTGAACGCGTCGAGCGCCGCTTTGCTAGCGATGTAGGCACCGTAGCGCGGAACGTTCACCTGGACCCCGATGGTCGACACGTTGAGGATCTGCCCTTGCTTCTGTGCGCGCATCCCCGGGAGAAAACCCATGATGAGACGCACGGCGCCAAGGAAGTTGAGCCCAAGCGTCCGTTCGAAGTCGTAAACGCGGTCGTACGACTTCGTGACGCTTCGGCGAATCGAGATGCCCGCATTGTTGACGAGGATGTCGACCTGACCGTGCTCCGCAAGAACCGTCGCGATGAGACGCTGGGTGTCCTCAGCGTTCGACAGGTCGCCGGCATAGACGAACGCCGTGCCGCCGCGGGCCTCGATGCCCTGCTTCATCTCCTCGAGCTTGTCGGCGGATCGAGCGACCAAAAGAACCTTGGCGCCTGCATCGCCCAATCGGTTGGCGAGTGACTCTCCGATTCCACTCGACGCGCCGGTAATCACGACGGCGCGGCCTGAGACCCGTTCGCGCAAGGCGCTATCTTCAGTGCCAGTCACCGCCTACTCGTCGATCTCCCGGCTATACAGCGCTTGGACGTGCCGCGCGTTGTCGCCTTCCAGCAGGTTGATGCGCTGGATCTGGGCCGGCCCAGCCTCGACGATCTCCTTGGCGATCAGCCAATCGACGGACTCCGTGTACGGTGGCGTCGTAAGCGAGCCGCGGTAGTGATAGTAATGCATGTTGTCGAAGTCGACACCTGGACGGGACACGTCGCGGAGGAACACATCGTGGAGCTCTACCGCCTCACCTGGTTGCGTCGGAATCGCGTCGAGGAATTCCGCCAGGAAGGCGTTTGACGCACCCATTCGGACGAGAAGCGCGAGGACCAGGTAGGCGGGCGGGTCGAAGGCCGCCGGTCCCGGGCGTCGATGAACCAAGTGCACTTCCATCGGATAGGTGATGCCGTCGATGAGATGCTCGGCCGGTGTATGAAAATGGAGCTGCAAGAGCTCGTAGACTTTGCCGTCGAATTCCGTCGTGCTTCCCCGCCCGAAGCTGAGCTCCACCGTAGTGCCCAGATTCGCGACCTCTTCAGCCTCGTTGGCTTCCCCGAACCTGATGTGGTGCTTCCCCGCCTCGGTCTCGTCAGAGAGAATGTTCACGGGGGATTGAAGCAGGCCATGATCGAGGCCGGGAAGCGTGTAGTGGTGGCCAGATACTGGCTCGCCGTCCGAGCCCTTGGCCTCCTCTACTAACGCGGTCGCCTCCTCGCAGGGCGGGCAAGATTTGGACGTGCAGCCGATACCGATCGAGAAAGCAATGCCGATCGCGAGCGTGGGCACAACAAAGCTTCGCGAATCCATACCCGGATATGTAGGGATCGAAGGCCCCTCACGTCAAGTTGACATCGATCCACGGTCCTTGAAGACCAGTGCCGCAATCGCCTGCGTGGCATCGGTGGAAAGGACGCTCAATGCGGTTTCATCTACCGAATCGGCAAGCCGTTGCAGCCGGAGGACGTCGCCGTCTCGGTATTCTGGGAGAAGGCCGGCGAAAGAAAACCCCTGGACGCGGAGCGCCTCGGTAGCCATCGGTGTCGCTGGATCGGCGAGGGGAAGATCGACGTGTGCGACCAAAGCGCCGCGCATCGCCGCCTCGCGGATCTCGGCTTCAACCCGAGCGGCAAGGTCACCGCCTGCGCGCGCAACCGCGACGCGAAGGATCTGGCGCCGCTCGTCGTAGGCCTGCTCCAACTCTGACTCGAGCTCGCTAAGACCCTCATTCGACTGAAGGGTTATTCGCGACAGATGGGCCTCGGCATACAGCGACGCGATTTGCGCGCGATATCGCACGGGGAGATAGACGTTTCGCTCCGGGGCGAGGCCGAATGGAAGCCATCGGATCAGGGAGCTCGTGCGCGCGCCCGGGGCCGGAGTCTCGATTTCCTGAAACACGACGTCACCGGGCATGTTCGCCAGCATCAAGCCCGTGTCGACGCCGAACCCCGCGCCGATCCGTTGCGTAGCCGCGTGCACGGTCACCGGGTAGTCGTGAACACCCACCAGCCCCAACGCCATCGATTGCTCCGCCAGCCCAACCGCAACGCGACGCGCAATCCCCCTACCCCGGAACGTGGGGTCGACCAGCGTCATGCCGGCGTCGGCGGTGATCCCACCATGCGGGCGCAGCGTAATGCCCATGTGACCAACCAGCTGACCCGGGTCAGTGAAGGCGCCGATCGAATGGAGCCGTCGACTAGCCAGCAGCTCGCTCACCGCCGCTTCGTCATAGAAGGATGGATCGATGTAGGTCTCGCCGTAGCAGCGCCGGATTAACCCAATGAGGAGCGAAGCTTCCGCCGGCGCAACGAGTCGAACGGCGATGTCGTCGCCCGGGCTCAAGGCAAGCGGCGTTCGTCGTCTGGGAGGTCGAGCGCCAGCGTACCCCCGGGGTTGAGCACGTTCTTGGGATCGAAGTGGCGCTTGAGCGCGCGCAGCACCTCGAGCTCGTCGCTG
>JAFDFW010000522.1 GCA_019309605.1 Deltaproteobacteria bacterium
GGCGCGACGCAACCTGGGACGGTCCTGCACATCGATCCGTCAGTGCCACAGCCTATCGTTCTCGACATCGAGACGGACAACCAGACTTGTGTGGATGCCGGCTTCGCAGGAGCACCGTGCATCATCGATGACCTCTCCCTTCCGCTGAGCAGCGACGTGGGCACGCTCACGCCGAACGGCGGATCTGGTGGGGAGATTCTCATCGGCTGGGACGAGTCTGAGGACCCGAGCACCCTCCCCAATGTCGTAGTCCCAACCGACCCGGCGGGCTTGAACGGTCTCCGCCTATCCACCTTTAGTGCACCGGGAGTTCCGGCTCTCCCCTTCCTTCTTGCAATGGAGTGCACGATGGGTGAGTGCACCGACGTCACTTGCGGCGGCGACCCCGATACGGGCGTACCGCTCTTGGACTCGCAGTTGCTCTCCATTCCAATCCCATAGGCTCTCCTTCGTGAGCTCCTGAGAAAGCCCATATTGCTCGGCTCCTTACACAGGTACAATAGAGGGTTGACGGTCTTGCTTGATTGTGGGCAGATGGGCCAACGTTTTGTTCGGGCAGCGGGGAGAAAAGACATGAAAAAGGTCGCGGTGATTTTGACTCTTGCCCTGGTGGCGTTTGGATGCGCTGACGGTGGTGGCGGCGGAACCGCCGGCGCAGATGGCGCGGCCGGCATGGGCGGTGCAGCCGGCATGGGCGGCATGGGCGGTGCAGCCGGCATGGGCGGCATAGGCGGAGTCACGGTTGCCGTGTCGCTCATCTGCAGCAACAATCTGATAACGGCAAACATCTCATACCTACCGTACGAGTTGACGGCAGCGCCGCTCGGGCCCGTCGTCGACGGTAGCCCTGTGGACGTTTCGTTCACGGGCACCGGATTCTTCCCGGCCGCTTTCCTCAACGCGGGACTCGTCTTCGGCCTCACCGCGGCCGTCGTGGAGGAGTTGAACGCCAGCGTGGTCGTCCGCTCTGGCGCGACGCAACCTGGGGTGGTCCTGACCCTCGACGGGGGATTGCCACAGACTGTGATCATCCCGATCGAGGAGGACGACGCGACTTGTGCCGCGGCCGGCTTCCCAGGCGCACCGTGCGTCCTCAATGACCTCGCCCTTCCGCTGAACAGCGCCGTGGGTGCGCTCACACCGAACGGCGGAGCTGGTGGGGAGATTCTCGTCGGCTGGGACGAAACTGAGGACCCGAGCACCCTCCCCAACGCCGTCAACGTAGACGACCCGGCGGGCCTGAACGGTCTCCGCCTAGACGCCGGTCTCCCCTTTAATATCGCCTTGGAGTGCACGATGGGCGAGTGCACCGACGTCACTTGCACCGGCGACTCCGATGTGGGCGTACCGCTCTTGGATGCGCAGCTGCTCTCGATTCCGATCGCTCCATAAGCTCTCGTTCGATGAGCTGAAAGAGCAAAAGACCCCTCGCTGATCCACACAAGGCCCGTGAGCTTCGGCCCGAACGTGGTAGGCCACGTCTTGGCTACGGAGTTACTCTCGGCGCGACGTGCGCTCCCTTTTTGACAGAGCCCGCTAGTCTTCGAGCCAATCGCTCGAGCCGGGGGTTACCCTGAAGGGACGCGAGGTTCTTGTGGAGTAGCAGAGCCGGATCAGAGAAGCCTCTCTCCGCGGCTTTCTCCAGGTAGCTCAATGCAGAATTGGAATCGCCTTGTGCGGCTCGGGCAACGGCAAGCAAGTAGAGAGGATGCCACGACTCCGGGTCTATTTGAGCAGCCCGCAGGAGATAGCGTTCGGCGGTTATCGTGTCGCCCATGCCAAGAGCGCAAACACCCCCCTTCTGCCACCCATCGGAGCTCTGCGGCTGGAGTTTGAGGACCTTGTCATACCAGCCTTTTGCCTCCTGGTAATTGTGCGCAGCAAGATGGAGATCCCCGTATCCCAAATACGCTTGCGGGTAGTTCGGGTCTTCTTCGATTGCCCTGTCGTACCAACGTTTGGCGTCTTCTGGACGACCGCGGTTGAGATGTAGATAGCCCATCAAAGTCATCGCCTCGACGGAAGCAGGAACGACCTTGAGCGCCTCGAGAAACCGTGTGCGCGCGCTCTCGTACTTGCGTTCGGCCAAATAGATGCGCCCGAGCTCGACGAGCACAGTATACTGGCGAGGCATAACCGCCAGTGACTTCAAGTAGTGCTGTTCGGCAGCCTTGGGGTTTCCCATAAGGACCTCGCACGCCGCCAATGTATTTAGAGCAGACACGTTCTCAGGCAGCTCTTGCAACAATGATCTGAGCAGCTTTGCGGACGCAGCGTGATCGCCATCGTGCAATAGCTGCTGGCTTTCTATCAACTGGGCGTAGACTTGGAGTCCGTCTTTCGGGTCCATGCCCTCGAGGCCTTCCTTTGCGTCGGGGTCTGCCATGTAGCCTAGCGCCCGGAGCATATCGATTGTCTCTCGGTCAAGCGGGTTCGCTTGGGAGACGAAACCAAAGCCCTTGCTGTCTTCCAGAACCTTCGTCAGCCGTTGGTCTAGCTTCGCGGCCTGAATCTTCGCCGCTTCCGGGATTGCCGCACTAGGATCTTTGGCGGAGAGCTCCAGGAGATTATGTGTTTCGTGGGGATCTTTCGCTCGATTGTAGAGCTCAGCTCGGGGAGCGCGGATGTACGTCCAGTCATCCAAGCGAAGCCCATGGAGCGGAGCCATGCCGTACTCCAGCTCGGGGTGCAGCGATTCGGAGTATTGGGGGAGCGACGGCGGACGTGCTGCGCCAGCGAGTGCCCTACTCAGGTCCACGCCTTGGGTTTCATTCGGCTCTATGTGGGCAAGGCCAAGAATCGTAGGCATGAGATCGACGCTTCGTACCGATGCTTCGTAGACCGTGCCAGAGGGTAACTTGCGGGGATAGCGGAGGATCAAAGGCACTCGAACCGTCG
>JAFDFW010000067.1 GCA_019309605.1 Deltaproteobacteria bacterium
CGGCCTGACCGAGGGCGAGCACGTGGTGGAGATCCAGAGCCCGGGAGAGGGCTATCACCCGTTTTCGAAAGTCGTGCTGATCAAGGCAAACGAGCGAGCGACGGTCGAGGCGACCATCCGCGTCGCTCCAGATCTCGGTAGTCTGCGCGTCATTGCAAACGTGCCCGGTGCGATCATCAGCCTCGACGGTGCGGACATCGGCGCAGCGCCTGCGGCCAAAGGCGGGCTGACGCCTGGTGAGCACAGTGTCCTAGCCCGGGCGACCGGCTACGAGAGCGTCGAGCAATCAGTCACGGTCATCGCTGGGCGCGAGCGCGTCGTCTCGGTGAGGTTTACGACTGCGAGCACGGACGTCGCACGCATCTTGGTTCGCGCTAGCGTTCCTGACGCCAGCGTGACCATCGATGGGGAGGACTACGGTAACCCACCGATCACGATCGAGCCCGCAGAGTTTGGAACGCACTCGGTCGTGGTGCGCGCACCCGGTTTCCGCGAGGTGCGACGGACTTGCTCGGTCGGCCCGAGCCGCAACTGCGACATCTACGCCGAGCTCAACCCGCTTGGCGTGCCCGTCCGGGTGGAGGCCAACGTGCCGGGCGCACAGCTCTTCGTCGACGGAGAGGCGCGTGGTCCCGTGCCCTGGGAGGGCGACCTGCCCGCAGGCGTTCATCAGTTGGAGGTGAGGGCCGAGAACTATGAGAACCACGTCGAGCAGATCCAACTGCAAGAGTCGACCCGCATCCGCTTGATTCAGGTCATCATGAGCACCTCCGTCGTACTGGTCGACCAGAAGAAGCGGGACAAAGAAGCGGAGCGCAACGACCCGCTGCGCAATACCGTGACACACGCGGGTGCCCCCAACCCCGTCGGCGTGGCCACCCTCGACTTCTCGACGGGTTGGCCCTGGTTGGCCACGCTCGGCTTGCGCGCCGGGCTCACGGAGTTCCTCGATGTCGGCCTCTACGTCGCCACCTTCGGGCGCCTCACCGACTTCGCGGTGAGCACGAAGGCCGGCTGGCGCGTGTCTCGCAATTTCTCGCTGGGTGGAGACCTCCAGATCGGCGGCGGCGTGGGGCCTGCGCAGCGCGATGACCTCGGCCTGAGCCACCCGACGAACAACTTCTTCATTACGCTCGATGCGATCTTCAGCCTGCACTTTCCACCCCGTGGGGCGTTCTCGATCTGGATCGCCGGCGACTTCAACAGCGACCGCTGGGATTTCGAAGGTCGCAACAGCCGCGTCTTTGAGACAAGCTCCCGTCAGAACGTGGTGCGCGCCCGGCTTGGAGGCTCGCTGGAGATCGTAGTGACGCGGAAGTGGAACGTGTGGATTGAAGTAGAAGGCATCGTTGCCGGGGACCGCCGTCGCGTCCTCGGAGACATCTTCGGCGGAGGTCACCACGACTCTCTGGTCTATGGGCAGTTCGGGGCGACCTTCAAGTTTGGTGGTGCGAAGGAGGAGTCGTGAACCAAGGTCACTTCATCGTGATCGAAGGCATCGACGGATCCGGTACGACGACCCAGTGCGCGATCCTCGCGGAGCGCCTCGTCGCAAATGGGCAGCGCGCCCACACCACGCGTGAACCGAGCGATGGGCCGATCGGGGTCTTGATTCGTCAGATCCTCACGGGCAGGGTGGTGGTCCCCGGCCGCGACGGCGCACGCGCGCCTGGTTGGGCCACGATGGCCACGCTGTTCGCATCCGACCGCCTGGATCATCTGGAAGCGGACGTGATTCCCAACCTCAGCGACGGCGTGACGGTCGTCTGCGACCGTTACGACCACTCCTCCGTCGCCTATCAGACGGTGAGCGGTGGCGGCGGCGACGATATCTCCACCTGGGTACGCGAGCTCAACCGGCATGCGAGGCGCCCCGATCTGACCCTGGTGCTCGACGTGGACCCCGAAGTCGCGGCGAGCCGCCGAGGCACGCGATCCGGCGGCCCGGAGCTGTACGAAGTCGACGAAATGCAGGTCGAGTTGGCGAAGTTCTACACGAAAATCGACGTACTTTTCCCAGATGATACAATTCGACACATCGATGCCAACTGTGGCGTCGAGGGGGTGACCGCGGCGATTTGGTCCGAGGTCATGGCACTCCGAGGAGAGTCTGTATGAGCCGTTATCTGACTGTGTCGTTGGCCGCCCTCATGATCGCAGGCGTGATCGGGTGCGAGAAGAGCAAGCTCCGGGACGACATGATGGGAGACTCCACCTGGGAGAGTTCCGCGGGCGAGGAGAGCTGGGAAGCCGCAGACAAGGCACCGTCGCGCAAAGAGAAGAAGCGCAGAGAGAAGTGGGAGGAAGAGAACGCGCCCATGGAAGGCGCCGCTCCCGCCGAGGAGTCGAAGCCTGAGAGCAGCCTGGAGCCGTCCTACCTACGGGTAACGACGGGGGTCATTGCACGCGATGAGCTCTTGCCGGTGCTGGACGGGGGCCTGGGTCGGTTCCTGCAGAACGTCGAAACCGAGCCTGCTTTCCACAAGGGTAGCTTCGTGGGCTTTCGCATCGTGAGCCTGTTTCCGGGGGAGCCGGCCTTTGCGTCGCTCGACCTTCGCGCGGGGGACACGGTGACGCGCATCAACGGTAAGCCCATCGAGCGTCCCGAACAGGCAGTGGCGGTCTGGGAAGACCTTCGGACTGCCTCGACTCTGGTAGTCGACTATCGGCGCGGCGGCGAGAAGCACGCGCTGCGCTTCGCGATCGTCGACGAGGGTTAACTTCGATTCCAACTTTCCTCACAGCCTCCCATCTCGGGTGCTAGTCTGGTTCTGTGAGCGACCCGTATCTCGACAAGGAGGTGGCCGGCCAGTTCCGCATCGTCGAGAAGATCGGCAAGGGCGGCATGGGGGCGGTCTACAAGGCCGAGCAGCCGGACATGAATCGCTATGTGGCGATCAAGATCCTCCACTCGCGCTATCTCTCACGGAGCGACCTGGTTTCTCGCTTCCGCCGCGAAGCGCGCGCGATGAGTCAGCTCTCACATCCGAACACCGCGCGCGTGTTCCTCTACGGCCAACTCGACGACGGCGCTTGCTACTTCGTGATGGAGCACCTCGTCGGTCAGAACCTCGCGCAGCTCGTTCGATCTGAAGGCGCGATGGATGCCAAGCGCGCGATGCGCATCATGATCCAGGTGTGCAGTGCGCTCGAAGAAGCGCACCAGGCAGGCATCGTTCACCGCGACCTCAAGCCTGAGAATATCTTCGTGACAACCCAAGGTGGGATCCGGGACTTCCCCAAGGTGCTGGACTTTGGTCTCGCCAAGGTCACCGAGCGGCAAATGCGACCCGGCTCGATGGTGCTCACCCAGCAGGGCATGGTCTTCGGTACACCTGAGTTCATGAGCCCGGAGCAAGCCCACGGGAAGACGCTCGACGCACGCTCGGACATCTACTCATTGGGGATCATTCTCTACGAGCTGCTGACGGGGAAACTGCCTTTCGATGCGAGGCAGCCGATCGAGTTCATTCAGCTGCATGTCAACGCGACGCCCATCCCGCTGTCGGAGCGGCGCCCGCAAGCGACGTTCCCACCGGGGCTCGAAGACGTGCTCATGGCGGCGTTGGCCAAGAAGCCCGAGGAGCGATACGCGTCGGCGGCCGACTTCGCTGCAGCGCTCGATAGCGTGCTGCAGGCGGAGGCTGGCGAGGGCGGCCCGATCAGCCTGCCCACGCCGATTCCAGCGGTGCCAGCGCCCGTGCCCGAGCCGCTTATCGAACCCCTTCGCGGTCCCGGGAAGCCGAAAACCCCTTGGATCATGCTGAGTGTGGGTGTCGTTCTCTCAGTAGCAGGCATAATTGCCCTTCTGGCGGCCTTCGGCCCCGGTTCTTGACCACTTCCGCCGCTGGTTCCGCGCCCGCTTCCCGGAGAGCTTGACCGTTTTGGGCGAGAGCGTCAGAGTGCGCGGCCGCTTCCAGCCAGAGACCACCCATGACCGTAGCGATTCGCCCAGCCACGATGATGCTGACCATGCGCGATCTCATCGCGCTCACCAAGCCGCGGATCACGCTGATGGTCCTCGTGACGGCTGCCGGCGGCATGTGGCTGGCGCCGGGCTCCCTCAGCATCGGCTCGATGACGGTCATGCTTCTCACGACCGGCATGGTCGTCGGCGCCGCCAATACCCTGAATTGCTACCTCGAGCGGGACAGCGATCGTCTGATGGCGCGCACGGCGAATCGTCCGCTTCCCGACCGCAGGCTCGAGCCCTCGTGGGCGCTCACCCTCGGCGTTCTCATGGGCCTCTTTGCCGTGCCGACGCTCACGCTGGCAGTCAATCCGGTCACTGGGCTGCTCGGCTTCATCGCGTTGGCCAGCTACGTCGCGATCTACACACCGATGAAGCAGTACACCCCTGCGGCGCTCTTCGTCGGTGCGCTTCCGGGTGCGCTGCCACCGCTCATGGGGTGGACGGCCGTGACTGGCAGTATCGATGTGCCCGGCTTGCTGTTGTTCGGCGTCCTGTTCTTCTGGCAGATCCCCCACTTCATCGCGATTTCGATCTTCCGGCAGGAGGAGTACGAGCGAGCGGGCCTCAAGGTCTTGCCTTCCGTTCACGGAATGCGCTCGGCAAAGGTGCAGTCGGCAGTCTACGCTGGTGCACTTTGGGCGGTTTCACTCCTTCTCGTGCCGTACGGGCTTGCGGGCCCGATCTACCTCACCGCCGCCGTGATCCTCGGAGGCTACTTCTTCTGGATGGCGCTTTGCGGCTTCCGGGCCGAAGACTCGAAGGTCTGGGCCAAGAAGTTCTTCGTCGCCTCCCTCATCTACCTCACCGCGCTGTTCGCGGCCCTCATCATCGATGCGCTCTAAGACCCTCGGTCCTTTGCTCCTCAGCCTGGTTGGCCTGCTGGGTCTCTTGGCCTTGGGGTGCTCCAAGAAAAGCGCCGAGGACATTCCGGTTCTCGGCCAGCTCCCCGAGTTCTCGCTCGTGGACCAGGATCAGCAGCCCTTCGTTCGCGAGTCGATGGAGGGAAACCTCTCGGTGTCGGCCTTCGTCTTCACCCACTGCCGTTCCACGTGCCCCAGGATCACGGCCCACATGAAGGGGCTCCAGTCCCGGCTTTCGGACCTTCCGAGCGCCCAGCTCGTGTCCGTCAGCGTCGATCCCCGCAACGACACCCCTGAGGTCATCAAGGCTTACATGACCAAGAACGCGCTGGATGAGAGCAATTGGCGCTTCGTGACCGGCGAAGAGGAAGCGATTCGGCGCGTGGTGGTCGACGGCTTCCGAGTCGGGCTCGGGGACGAAGACAGCAAGGCGGCCGGCGCCGACGACATCATGCATTCGAACTCCTTCGTCCTCGTCGACGCGAAGGCGCAGGTCCGGGGCTACTACCGAGCCAACAACGACGGTATCGCTGACCTCGAGCGAGATCTACGCGCCCTGGCCGTCGTCGTACCCGCCAAGCATTGATAGCTCCGTGCTTCGGTGTTAAGCCCGCCGCATGAGTGAAAAGATCCCTGTCGCGCAGCGGCTCAGTGCCGTCAAGCCTTCCGCCACGGTCGCGGTCGCCCAGCGGGCGCGTGAGCTCAAAGCGCAAGGCATCGATGTCCTTTCCTTCAGCGTCGGTGAGCCGGACTTCGACACGCCCGCGCACATCCGCGAGGCTGCCAAGAAAGCGATCGATTCGGGCGCGACCCGATACACCGCAGCGCGAGGCACCGTCGAGCTTCGGGAAGCGATTTGCGAAGCGTCCGCAAAGCGGCGCGCGGGCGTGACTCACGACCCCTCCGAGGTGGTCGTGTCTGTCGGCGCCAAGCATACGCTCTTCAACCTCGCGTTGGCGCTGTACGACGAAGGGGACGAAGTCCTGATTCCGGCCCCGTACTGGGTGAGCTACCCAGAGCAGGTTCGTCTCGCCGGCGCGAACCCGGTGATCGTGCAGACCACCGAGGAAGAAGGCTTCCGCATGACGCCGGACGCGTTGCGCGCCGCGATCACGCCGAAGACGAAGGCGCTCATCTTGTGCTCGCCCTCCAACCCCACCGGTTCCGCGTACACCGGCGAGCAGCTTCGTGCGCTGGCGGACGTGGCCGCCAAGCACAACTTCTGGATCATCGTCGATGAGATCTACGGGCAGCTCGTGTACGGCGGCTTCGAACAGAAATCGATCGCCGAGGTCGCGCCCGAGTTGAAGGATCGGATCATCATCGTCGACGGCGTCAGCAAGACGTTTGCGATGACCGGCTGGCGCATCGGCTGGATGCTGGCCCCCGAATACGTGACCAAGGCCTGCGAGAAGATCCAGGGCCAGTCGACAACCAACCCGAGCTCAGTCGCTCAACATGCGGCCATAGCAGCGCTCCGTGGCCCCTGGGCTCCGATGGAAGAGATGCGCCAGGCATTCGAAGAACGCCGAAGCATTATCGTCGATGGGCTCAACGCGATCGACGGGATTAGCTGTGGGGTGCCCGAGGGCGCGTTCTACGCGTTTGCGAACGTGCAGGCGCTGATCGGCAAGCAGGGTGGCGGCAAGACGCTCGAAACCGACATCGATGTCGCGGGCTACCTGCTGGAGGAAGCGCGCTGCGCAGTCGTGCCCGGCACCGCGTTTGGGGCCCCGGGCTTCGTGCGGATTTCGTACGCCGCGTCGAACGACATGATCCGCGAAGGATTGAGTCGGATTGGGGACGCCGTCGGGAAGCTTGCCCGAGACTAACTTTGAGTTCTTCGCTCTAGAGTGAATCTTCGCGCGCGATCCTGTGTCGCCGGATCGTCGCGATAGAAGACCACGCTGAAGAGAACGAAGCCAGCCCACAGGGCCGCCAGGTGATAGAGCATCATGGCTCCCCCGCGGTGCTCGAAGATGTCTGCAGAGATCTTTGGGCCGAACAACATGCCGAGCGCGTAGAACGTGTTGTAGATCGAGGTGCCGCGACTGTAGTCCTCTGGGCGCAGCGACACCCCCTGCAACGCCAAGCTTACGGGCGATATGGAAGCCAGAGTGGCGCCGGCCAACAAGACGGCAATGCACATCGCCGCGTACGATTCGAGAAACACGAAACCGAGGACCATCATCATGCCAACGATGGAAAGACCGCGCATCGTGAGCAGGTGGCCAATACGGTCGCCTAGAAGGCCGGCCGGGTTGGTGAAAAGCAGCATGCCGAGTGCGAAGAACGCGGGAATCCAGATCGTCTGACCCTCGGTGATCCCCTTGCTCTGCATCAAGTAGAGCGGCAGGAAGAGCACGACGCTGGCCTGGAAATAACCATAGGTGAACGTCGCTAGGCAAGAGTTCTTGATCTGCCACAGGACCTCGGCGCGCGAGAGCCTTCGTCGAGGCTCCGCTGGCACCAGCTCGTCGAGCTGCTCGATGGACACGACCTGGCGACTCGACCTGTCGGGTTCGAGGCGAAAGAGCAGGTAGACGCCAGCAACGGTGGAGAGCACTCCCGCCGCAACGAACCCGAGCGCCAGAGAACCCAGTCGCGTCAGCGCCCAGGAGATCCCAGGGCCGGTGGCGTAACCTATTCCCATCGCCACGGCGTACAGGCTCATCGTGAACGCCTTGTTGCGCTCCCCCGCGCGTGAAAGCAGCATCGACTCCGCGCCGATCCAAATC
Source organism: Deltaproteobacteria bacterium (assembly GCA_019309605.1). GTDB lineage: Bacteria > Myxococcota_A > Polyangia > Polyangiales > Houyiibacteriaceae > SG8-38. The sequence goes on from JAFDFW010000067.1 coordinate 7,572, forward strand.
CCGACCGAAAACGCCCCGTCGAAGAATCGCAGTACGGCGATCGATGCGAAGCTGTCGAGAAACGGGAACGCGGTCACAGTCACCGCGTAGCCAAAGAAGCACGTGACCAGCATCTCTTTCGCGCCGAATCGCCCGATGAGACGGTCCATCACGAGGGACAATGCTACGATGCCGAGCCCAAAAACGAACGCCAGGCTTCCGATGTCGCTCTTGGTAAAACCCTTCGCGTCGAGAAAGATCGCGAGCAGTGAGAGCGCCATCCCATAGGCAACGCTGAGCCCCACCGTCGCCCGATAGATTCGCCACACATTCGGGTCTTCAACGCGCTTAGTCCACTTCATCGGGAGCCGCGTTGTAGGCCACTGGCGAGATCAAGTCACCCACGAAGTGAACGGTTCATGGCGGTCATGATTAGTGGCGGCGCTGCGCCGACGCGATAGCGGCTCGCGAGAGTAGGGCGACGCCGAGAACCGTCACGATCAGCGTAATCGGGGAGCGCGGCGCATAGCCGGCACTGAGTAGCAACAGCAGGGCCGCGCCCATTTGACGGCGAACGGGATCTTTCGACAGCGCGGCTGCGACGGTGACCGCCCAGCCAACCCCGAGTGGGATGGCGTAGAGGATGAAGTCGTCGTCGGGCAAGAAGTCGAGTCGCACCGCGCCGTACAGGAGGTCCGGCAGATCCCGTCCGACCGCGTGCTTCCAGAAGGCTATCCCGGTCGTGACCAGGGCGGCTGCCAGCGCTGACAACGCGAGCGCCGCTTTGCCGCGCGCCTCTCTCCACGGAATCGCGACGGCCAAACCCACAGCGAGAGGTCGGAACGCGTTCGAGAGCCGGTCAGCGTGCTCCCAATACGTTCGTTGCCCGACCAGGTTCACTATCATCGAGAGGATGCCGCTGAAGGCTGCGATCAGCGTCAACACCAGCGCCGCGGAGGTGGCGCGGGTGGAGCGCCAATGCAGGCCCGAGAGGATCAAGAGCAGAATCAACGCGTGTGCGAGCCCAGCGACAACGACAACGAGCGCTAGTTGCATTGCTCCGCGGGGCAAGACCGTCATCACGGTGACGAGGGGAACCAACACCCAGCCGAAGCTCGCGATGCCAGCGCGGGCGGAAAACGGAAGGCCGCTCTTTCGCGACGAGAGTGC
>JAFDFW010000523.1 GCA_019309605.1 Deltaproteobacteria bacterium
TGGGGCTACATCGAGCGCGATCGCGTCGGCGCCATCGACGAACGCATTGACGAAGTTCTCAAGATGCTGTGGGCGCTAGCGTCACCACGGAGATAGCGGACCCAACTGCCCCGAATCACCTGGGAAGCTTCTCTGCATGCTAGTCGTCCTCGAGGAAGTTCGCCTTCCATGGGCCGATGCCGGTTATCTGAGGCACGGCCGGTCCATCGGCGAGAACGAAATGGTGCGCGTCTTTGGCGTTGACGTAGTAGTCGCCTGGGCCAAACCAGGTGACGTTCTTGCTATCGATCTCGTCGCCGAAGCCCACGCCGATCTTCCCTTTCAAGATCGTCACTCGCTCATTGCGGGGGTGCCAATGGGGCTTCATCTCAAACTTGCTGCCGGTCCGAAAGCGAACCGTGAACAGCATCTCTCGTTTGGGGTCACCTTCGAGAACAGCCATCTCGCAGCCAGCGGGGAGGGTGGGTGGACACGATACCCACGCTATCTCGTCTGCGCGTGAAGCAATCTGTCTCTCACCGGCAGGAAACCCCGCTTCAGTTACGCCTGGCTTCTGGTGATGTTCGAACGCTTGTTGGCGCCGCTATCGGTGAAGCACCTCTTTCACCGCGTGGCCAATGTCATGGACCTTGGTGCCGACCTCTCGTTTTTGCGGGCGGCGCAGCGCCTGATGTCACCCGACGGCCCGCCTGAGATAGACGGCGAGATCTTCCCGCCCTTCGCGCCGCTGGAGGTGCCGGCGTTGACGGGTAAGAAAGTGGGGATCGTAGCCACCGGCGGGGGTGGCGCCATGGCCTGCGCCGTCGGCGTGGTGCGCGCCTGTGAGGAAGCCGGGCTCGAGATCGCGGGGATCTCCACGTGTTCCGGCTCGGCGATGACCATGGCTCCTCTTGCCGCCGGACTCGACGCCGAGCAGACCGCAGCCTTCTTGCTCAGCTTTCGGCAGCGCGACTACATCGATCCCGACTGGAGCCAGCTTCTCAAGTTGCCCTTCGCCCTGGGCCGGGGCTTCACCGGTTTGCTCGACACAGAGGCCATCGGGCGGCTCTACGAGGGGCGGCTGGGCCAGGTCGCCGTTGGCGCGCTACCGATCCCCTTCTACGCCAACATCTGGGATATGGACCACAACCGCCTGATCTACCTTGGCAGCCGCACCCGCCCCGAGATGCCCCTGCCTCAGGTAGTGCGTGCCGCGGTCACGCTGCCGCTTTTCATGCGCCCCTTCGAGGTCGACGGCGCGCAGTGCGGCGACGGCGGCGTGGTCAACGTCTTTCCAGTGGACCCCCTCGTGGACCACCATCCGGAGATCGACTTCTACATCGGCATCAACGCCTTCTACCCGGAGAACTTCAGCGGCGAAGATCACACGGGTTGGCACGAGGCCACCTTCAGCATGTTCCGTGTCAGCCCCCAAACCCAACAGTGCCAACACCTCGAAGCAGCCCGCATGCAGCTGCGCCGAATCCAGGACCGCTGCCTGATGGTCCACCCGTTGCCCTACGCGGAGATCCGCGGCATCAGGCTCTACGAGCAGTTCATCGATCGTCGCCCCTGGCTGGACTTCATTCGGCGCGGGCACCAGGCAGCCCGCCGTGAGCTAGACGCGTTGGCTTGAGCCCGCCCGTGACACCCCCGAAGGCGCTCGCGGCCGCCGCTACGTTCACGAAGAACATTGCTATCGCCGTTGGGCAGCTCGTTCTGTGCGGGCGGTGGTGCCATTGGCGCACTCGCGAATGGTCCTCGCCAGAGCTTGGAAATCGAGCGGTTTTCTCAAGTAGATTGCGTTCTGGTTTCGGAGGAGCTTTTCGACCTGTAGATCATCTTCCGGCAGACCTGAGACGTACACGGTTCCGGGGATTGGCCGTATTCGGTTGAGCTCGCCGATGAGATCGTCGATTTCCATGTCGGGGAGCCCAATGTCCGTCACCACCACGTCGATCCCGCTCGCCAACTCAGCGTAGGCCGTGAGCGCTTCTGCCGCAGTGCCTGCGGCGATTACGGTGATGCCCTCATAGCCCAGGAGCTCACTCGCCGCGATACGGGCGCTGTCATGGTCCTCGATGAGAAGGACGCAAACCGATGCCGCGGACGTTTCGGGCGAAGTCGGCCTGGGAGTCTCGTGCGCTTCGGCGCTCGAGTCGATCATCAAGACTTTGATAGCCTCGCGCAGCCGCTCTACTGTGAACGGTTTCTGCAGGAGAGGTGTCCCTTGTGTGATTCGCCCTGTCTCCGCCAGATAATCAGTCGGATGTGCCGACATCATCAGAACTGGGACGGAGCCCTGTCTGGCGCGCACTTCCTCAGCCACCAGCGTGCCATCTCCACCCGGCAAGATGATGTCGGTCAGAAGCAGATCGAGGGATTCGGAACGAGCAACGTCCACAGCTTCATCGCAGTCCTTGGCCTCGACCACGCGAAATCCGAGATCTTGCAGGTAGTCTCGAACGGTCATGCGCACGGTGGTGTCGTCTTCAACCAGTAGTGCAGTGCCGCTCAGCTGTTGGTCTGCAGAAGGGGCGCCCACATCCTCCGCGCTTTCCGCGCCGGCCCAAGGCAAAAAGATACGGAATTCGGTGCCCTTGCCCTCCTCGCTGTCGAGCTCGATGGTGCCACCAGCGTTCTGGACGATTTCGAAGACTGTGGTCAGGCCGAGTCCGGTCCCTTTGCCAATCGGCTTTGTCGTGAAGAACGGCTCGAAGATGCGCGCCTTCGTGCCCGCGTCCATTCCGGTCCCGCTATCCGTCACCGACAGGACGAGGTAGCGGCCTGGGCCGAGACCGTGTGAGAGCTCAGACTCTGCAGATATCTCCGTCGCCCGAGTGGCAATCTTGATCTCTCCGCCGCTGGGCATCGCATCCCGCGCGTTCACAACTAGGTTGATGAGGATCTGCTCGATCTGACCTCTCGCACAAGCGGGGATACCGTGCTCGGCGCTCAACGCTGTCGATAGCGAGACATCCTCTCCGATCAGGCGCCTCAGCATCTCTTCCAGACGCTCCACGACTCGATCGAGGGCGCTTTGCTCCTTCTGACCGGTACCACCTTTGCGCGTCATCGCCACCAGCTGGCGCGTCATCGCCGCACCGCTCTCTGCCGACTGTCGGATGTTATCGAGGTAGGGGCGCGGTGCATCGGACTGAATCCGTTTGCTGGCGATTTGTGCGCATCCGCTGATCCCCATCAATAGATTGTTGAAG
>JAFDFW010000524.1 GCA_019309605.1 Deltaproteobacteria bacterium
CGAGGTCTTCTGGGAGAGCCACGACCCGACCCAGGGCATGCGACAAGGAAACGACCGCGGGACCCAATACCGTTCGGGCATCTACTACTTCGATGATGCGCAGCACCACTTGGCTACACAATCACAGCAGCGCTACGAGGATGCACTACGCGATGCCGGATACGGACCCATCACGACCGAAATCCTCGGGGCCCCACCCTTCTATTACGCAGAGGAGTACCACCAGCAGTACCTCGCGAAGAACCCAGGGGGCTACTGTGGGTTGGGCGGCACCGGTGTAGGCTGCCCTGCAGCTCTCGGGTAGACGCGACGCGGGCAAGACAAATTTCCAGTATTCACCTGGATATTTGTGCATCTCATGCGTCTTTTTGGTTGACCTATCAGCGGTCCTTCCATGTATGCTGCGGCCGCCGCCCGGGGAGCACGAACGGGTGGAGGAGCCCGTGATGATAAAGAAGAAACTACTGACGGCATGCCTTCTCGCAGGCCTGCTGACTCCAGCCTTCGCAAGCGCCAACCCGGAGCCAACCGCCTACGACACCCGCGCCATCGGCATGGGCCTCACCGGGACGACGTTCTTGGATCAGCCGGCCGCGCTAGTGATGAACCCAGCCAACTTGGAGGGCATTCCCAAGCTCGGGTTCACCATCAACATGACCAATCTCCTGGTGAAGCAGAGGGCGCCCGTGACGGGCCCCAACACCGTCTTGGACTCGGGTCTGGGCTACGGCCCACTTTCGTCTGGCTTCATCGCCGGCAGAATCGCTCCTCGCGTCGTGTTCGCGGGCGGCGTCTACATCGAGACGGGCTATGGCTCGTCCTTCAGCCAGGTGCAGTGCATCGACGGCGATCTGGTCGATCCGAACCCACCCGATCAACCCGCTAGCGGCGGTGACTACGTGGCCGACACTAATCCGGCGACCTGCACCAACGGCGCGCCTCAGGACATGGACGTGACGTTCTTCGTTGGCGAGTTCTCTACTGGCTTTTCGTTTCTTGCCCATGAGAAGTTCACGCTCGGGCTCGCGCTCCGGCTGCCCTTCTCCAAGCAAGTCGCCGACCTCTGGCAGAATATCGGTGCAGCTACCGGCGGTGGAACACGCTACGACCGCGTCAAGAACGACCTCGGTGGCGTAGGTTTCCCGTCGGCGCGCTTTGGCTTCACCATCAAGCCGCACAAGAAGGTCCGCATCAGCGCGATGTACCGCGCGCCTACGAAGATCAAGTTGACCGGCACCAGCACTACCTCGCTGACAGCAGGAGCCGACCCCATCACCCTCGACTCGGAAGCGGATTGGTTCCTCCCCCATGCGATACAGTTCGGGGTTTCCATTCAGGCCAACAGCCACATGCTGTTCGCCGTCGAGGCCCGGGGTCAGTTCCACTCGGCTGATAAGTTCGGCAACCAGAACCAAACCGTCATCTCCTCGATCGACGGCCAAGTCGTACAGACGACCGTGGTAGGCTTCGGCTGGGAAGACGCTTGGGGGGTCAAGTTCGGGTTCGAGTATCGCTTCAGCAAGGACCTGTTGGCGCTTCGACTGGGCTTCAACGCCGCGAAGTCCGCAACGACCGGGCCGTTTACCCAATACTTCACCCCGCCACCAGGGTTCAGCCCATTCGCCTCCACCGGCTTGGGCTTCTACTGGGATGACCGGAACGATAAGAGCATCAAGGACAAGTACAGGCTCGATCTCGCGGGCGCCTTCGGGGGTTCGTTCGGAACCATCGGGAACGAATACATCGGCACCGAGGTGGAGGTTCCTGGATCAGGAGGCCAGACCGAGCTCATCTGCTCCGACCAGCAGGTCGTGCGCACCGGCTGCCCAGGCCAGTACAGGGCGCTCACCTACTGGGCCTCCTTCTCGTTCACCCTCCAGTACTAGCGGACACGTACTAGCGGACGCGCCGGGAGGCCCTTTTCGCACGTCTGGAGGCTCGCGTGCTCGGCGGCCTCGTGGACCCCGATCGTGATGGATTGGCTGCCGCAAGAATGCGGCTGAGACTCTGAACCACGGCCGGACTTCGAGTGCTAGAGACACGGTTCGATGGCAGCCCAGTCGGAACCGAAAACGCCCACCGAGAACCCGCAACTCTTGTCGCGCGAGTTCCTGCTCCTGCTCGCAGCGGTGTCGTTCTTTGGGTTCTCCTGGTCCTTCTATTTGATTCTGCCGAAGTTCTTCGCGACCGAGCTCGGCATGGACGCCGCCAGCATCGGGCGCGCGGTTGCCGTTCAGGGGCTCACCGCGGTTGCGTTCACTCCGCTCGTGGGGTGGCTGGTCGACCGGTACGGCCGCCAGCCATGGCTCGTGTTTGGCAACGTCATGCTCGCTCTCACCGGGGTGCTCTATCTCTTCGTCGATCACGACGGGCCCCTGCTCTACCTCGCGCAAACCTGCTGGGGCATCGGGATGGTCATGGGCTTCAACGCCGCCGGTACGATGACCGCCGACATCGCGCCGAGCGACCGCATGGCACAGGCGCTCGGCCTGTTCGGCGCCGCAAACCTCGGGATGAACGCAGTCTCGCCGACCCTCGGCGAAATCCTCGCGGACGGCACGGGCTGGAGGAGCGTCTTCGTCGCGAGTGCGGCTGCCGGACTCCTCGCCGCTCTCCTCAGCACGCGTTTGCGTGAACCGCCTCGGCACCCACCACAGCAGCATGAAGCGCGCCGTCCGCTCTTCGGGTGGCCGTTGTCGCGCGTGTACGCCGCGACCTTCGTGATGACCGCCTCATTCACGGCCCTCTTCACACTGCATCAACCGTTTGCGCTCGAGCTCGGCGTGACGGAGCTGCGGAGCTTCTTCATCGGGTTCGCGATCGTCGCGCTCGCGGTGCGGCTCATCGGTGGGGGTCTGATCGATCGGTTCGGTGTGCTTCGCTCTTCGATGCCGTGCCCCCGATGCTTGGTTTTCTTGGACCGGATCATCTGTTCGCGGTCGGCGCCATGATGGGCCTCGGACACGGAATCGCATACCCTGCCGTGACTGCCCTCGCGATCGAACGTGCAGACACATCCTCCCGGGGCATGGTCGTTTCGATCATCCATGGCGCATTCAACGGAGGGAACGCATTTTTTGCGTATGCCCTCGGCCTGGTCGCCGCCGAATGGAGCTACAACGTCGCATTTTGGGCGGCGGGCGCTGTCACCTTGAGCGGTGCGCTCTTGTTGGGCCTAAGGCGCCGACCCTAGGTCCTTTTACGGCGACACTGAACGCCTTCCTTCTGGTAGTTTCTTGGCAGGCAGTTGGACATGGCAACCAAGAGAAAGAACGACAGCCGACAGGATACCTCCGAGGCGACGACTAAGCTGAGTCGCCTACTCGACACGGAAATCGAGTTGGAGGCCATGCTCAAAGACGCGAGGCAAGAAGCAAAGGAGCTCGTCGAAGCGGCCAAAGTGGCCGCAGACGACCGCGTCAAACAGTTCGAGCTGCAGCTAGAAGGCGAAGATGGTGAGCTGCGCGAGCGAGTCGCGCTCGAACGAGCCCACTCCATCACATCGATTCGAGAACGGTCCCGGCTGGAAACCAAGCGGCTGGACGAGCTCGACGATGCCAAGCTCGCGGAGCTCGCCCATCACGTGGTCGACCTTCTGGTTGGTCGACCCGGCTCGGGAGGTCCTCGTTGATCCTGAACATGTCCCGTATCCGAATGCTCGGCCCAAAGGAGCAGCTTCAAGCGGTCTTGGGGCGCGTGCAGGACCTCGGCTTGGTACAGCTGGTCGAACCCGCCGAAACCGAGTCCCTGAGCGCTCTCAAGCTCACACCGGAGCAGGAACGTCACGTTCGTGGCATTCGCAAAGTCGTTAAAGATGTCGACACCGCGATCGAGCTTCTCGGGGAAACACCGAGCCCGTCAAAGGCGGCCCAGGACCTCGATCTACCCCACGCTGCCTTGGTCGCGGGGAGATGCCGAAGAGAACTGGAACGGCTGTCCGAGCAGCGCCAAGGGCTCGAAGAGGAGCGGTCTCTCATTCTGAAGTTCCGTCCATTCTTCGCAGCGTTTCGAAAGATCGGCGAGTCCGGTTTGGACCTCGACGGCATTCGAGTCTTCTACCTGGTGCTGCGAGAGGACGGTGAAGAGGAGGTCCGCCGGATGCGTGCCGCGTTGCGCCAGGTCCTCGGGGACGGCTTCGAGCTACTGAGCCAGCCGTCGGAGTCGGGTGAATCCGCGATGCTTCTCGCAGTGCCGTCGGCCGACGCCATGAAGGCCGAGCAACTGCTCAGCGAAGCGGGGGTGCAAAGCCTCTCCCTCCCCGACCAATTCGAGGAAGAGAGCGTCGGCGCGACGATGCAACGCATGCAAACACGCCTCGAAAAGCTTCCGAGCGAACTTGCGACGATCGAGCGAGAGCGCAGGCGAATCGCCGCAGAACGGGGACGCGACCTCGCGCGGATTCAAGCCAGCGTGCGAGATCGCCTGGCGGCCATCGAGGCCACGGAACAAGCCGTCGTGACGCCGCGTGCGTTCATCCTCGAAGGTTGGATCCCCAGCGCAGCGCGCCCCGAGCTGGACCGCCAACTCGGAAAGTCATTCGGCAACCAGGTCGAGATCGAGACCGTATCTTCGGAGGAGTGGGCCGGCGACACCGTACCGGTCGTCCTCAAGAACCCTCGTCTGTTTCGCCCATTCGAAGCCATTACGGGGATGATGCCCCTCCCGAAATACGGCACCGTCGATCCAACGCCGTTCGTGGCGGTGTTCTTCCCGATGTTCTTTGGGGTCGTGCTGGGAGACATCGGCTACGGAACGATGCTTGGGATCATCTCGCTGATCTTGCGCATTCGGTCACAACCCGACACCAAGCTGCGATCGATCACGGAGATCGGCCTCGCCTGCTCATTGTTCACGATCATATTCGGGTTCTTATACGGAGAACTCTTCGGGGACCTCGGACACCGAATCGGGCTCCATCCGATCATCCTCAATCGCGAAGAAGCGTTCTTCCCCTTCCTAGGTTTCGCCCTCGCGCTGGGTATCGTTCACATCGTCATTGGGCTACTCGTGGGAGCCGTCAAAATGTTTCGGGGAAACAAACGACGGGCAATCGGAAAGGGCATGGCAGCTGCGATGGTCGTTCTCATCGCATTGTCGCTCATGGCTGCGTTCGGCATGCTTCCCAAGCGCTTTTTCACGCCCCTGGCCATCACCACGCTCGTCTCACTTCCGATTTTGATCATCGGCGAAGGGGTGCTCGCACCGATCGAACTCGTCTCCACCCTTGGCAACGTGCTTTCGTACGCGCGCATCATGGCGGTCGGCACGGCATCGGTCATGATGGCTATCGTCGCGAATCGAATGGTCGGTGCATTCGGTGCAGTCTGGGTGGGTGTTCTCTTCGCCCTCGTCTTTCATCTACTCAACTTCGTCCTCGGCGTATTCAGCCCGACGATTCACATGCTGCGACTTCACTATGTGGAGTTCTTTGGACAGTTCTACAGCCCGGGCGGTTCGCAGTACCGGCCCTTTCGACATTGGTCCGCGCTCGAAAGCGCTTCTGGGAAGAGGAGAGAGTGATATGGAATTGGAATCTGTTTTTCTCTACTTGAGTGCTGCTCTGGCGGTCGGCATCCCGGCTCTCGCCACCGGCTGGGCTCAGTCACGCATCGGTCCCG
>JAFDFW010000068.1 GCA_019309605.1 Deltaproteobacteria bacterium
GAAGTTAAGCCTATCAGAGCCGATGGTACTGCAGGGGAGGCCCTGTGGGAGAGTAGGACGTCGCCGGAATTATGGAGCCCTGTTTCGAAAGAAGCAGGGCTTCTTTCTTTAACGGGTTGGCGCACCGCCTAGAGCGTTGGGCAACTTTCGTCGGACCTGACCTCGAAGTCGTCGAGGAGGACGGTTCTTGGCGGATCGAAGGCTTCGAACGGGTCGTCTGACGGCCGGATCGCGACGCGGAACCGATACCACCGCTCGGCCCATTCGGCCGGCAGACAGACCGCGTTGCGGCGCCAGCCGAGGCCAGGTGGCAGCTCTTCGGTCAGCGAAACCCCTGAGCAGAACTCATCGACGCACTCTAGATCCTGAATGGCGCCCGCCGTTCCGAACGCCCAGAATACGTTCGCCCCAGGACTTGCCGGGACGTTGGAGTAGAACACCAACTGCGGGCCCCGGTTCTCTTCGCTCGGAGGAACCCATACCCAAGTCTGAGCCTCGAGCCTCGAAGCGTTGCTTGCATAGCTGAGCTCCAGGAGACCCGCGCCAGGTGGGTGGGCGCGCGCTGGATCGTTGAGCACTCTCACACCGCTTCCAGGTTCCTCGATGCTCACCAATACCCCCGGCCAGCGATTCGGTGAGGAATCGAAGCTCGGGTCCAAAAGGTCTGCCGAATTGCCGCAGCGGTCGTCCGAGATGATCTCGACGCGGTCGACGACGAGCTCTGCTTCGTCTTCCGTAAAGCCGCCACGCTGTGTGAACGTGAGATCCGCGACGCCCCCATGGATCCAAGGCGGCAGACAATATGTCGAGGTCTGCGGCTCGCCGTCGCTCTCCAGTACATCGAGCGGGCGAAAGGCGATGCGCGTGCCCGGATATGTTCCGAGGTCTACGTAGTATCGTCGGTCCCTCGTCGCGCTCCACCAAAAGCGCAAGGCAGGCGAAGGCAGCGAATCCGCCAAGGGCACCGTGAGCTGGGTGTACATACCCGCAAGGCGGTCCCCACCGGCAGGCTTGTAGATGCGGGCCCCGTCGGAGCCAGATTGGCCGACACCTGAGACGAGCGAGGCCTCTGTCGCGCCGGTGCCTATGGATTCAACGTCGAACACCCAACCGCCTTCGCCGACGTTCGCGTCGCCGTTCAAGACAGCCCCGGGTGGGGGGCATTCGTTTGACTCCGCGACGAGGATCTCGAAGTTGTCGACTTCGATCGTCCCAATCGGCGCCGTAAAGCAATCCGGCAATCTTTCCGCGGCGGCGATTTGGAAATTGACGGGGCCGCCGTAGCCCGCCTCGCCGAGACAGAACCGGTCGGTGTTCCACCCCAGCACGGTACTCCGCAGCGTTCTGAACGCCCGGTTGTAGCCAACGTCGACGCCAAGAACGTTCTCCATTCGATACGTGACCTCGATGACGAACGGTTCGGCGTCCTCATAACTCGGCATCTCGACGACCTGGGACACGGCGCCGGCGTTGCAGGTCACGCTGCTCGCGAACGACGCGATGCCTGGACCGGACGGCCCCATCGCCAGGGGCAGGATCGCGGCCCCTTTGGTCTTCAACCAGGACTCATCGATCGCGAAGCCCGCGTTCTGCAACCCGCCGCTCCATTCACAAGGATCGCCCGCATATCCGACGACGCATTGGCACTGCGCACTCGTGGTGGTCTTCTCGCATTGCTCATGGTCGTTGCACGCCGGGCAAATGGGCACGCAGTCGTTCCCTTGTTGCTCGAACCCTTCGCCACAGCTCGACGAGTCCGCGCAGCCGCTGAACAGCAGACATACGAGGACCGACGATAGTCGCGACCATTGCACCTCGTGAAAGTGCATCAAGTCCGCAGCGGATTCAAGCTTCGCGTCCGGAGCGATAGCGCGCCCGCCCTGACGACGGGCGTCGTCACCGGACGCACGAGGTCACTCGATTGGACACGAAGCAGATGTCCGGAGCGAGAAGTCGTCCAGGAGGATGCGTTCTTGGGCGGTTACACCAGGGGTCGATACAACCCGCACTTGGACACGAAACCAGCGACTGGACCAATGCGGTGGCAGGCAGACCTCGTTGGGTTGCCAGCTCACCTCCGTCAGTACGTCGCCCGTCTCGACCTCGCTTTGTCCGAGCAGCCACTTTACGTCCGCCGACGCGGTCGCCGGGCTCAACGAATGAAATGTGAGCACAGGTCCTTCATCTCCGTCACTGGGCGGAACGAAGACATAGGTTTCCATGGCGAGCGTCGCGCCCTCCCGCTCGTAGGTGAACTCCAACAGACCTTTGCCGCTGCGCGCCAGTTGGTTGTTCTCTTGCAACACTACCGTCTCCTGGGACGAGCCGACCGATGCCCCAAGCCAGCGATTCGGAGCGGACTCGAAGCCCGGGTCGAGAAGGTCTGGCTCGGTGCCGCAATCCGGAGCCGAGGTGATCCTGACGTCGTCGACCACGAGCTCAACCGAGCCAACTCCGTCGTCCGGCAACGAAAACGACACGTCGAGCTCGCTCCCGTGCGTCCAGGGCGGCAAGCAGTAGATGTAGGGGAGGCCTGAGCCCGTGCCAGCCAGCGTATCGAGCTGCCGGCCTCGGTCGTCGAGGTCGATCAACGTTCCGAGCTCGACATTGAACAGGTCCCCGCTCGAGCCTCTCCACCAAAAGACGAGTGCAGGAGACACCAACGACGCGGCGAGCGGAACCGACACCTGGGTCGCCATGGTTGCGCGTCCGGTCTGCCCGGCGCCCCTCGTGATGCGCACGCCGGTCGTCGCGTTTTGCCCCTCGCCGGGTGCGAACCCGCCTTCCGCCTCTTGCTCCGTCAGGACCTGCCACACCTCGCCCCCCGGTTCGACCGTCCCGTTCCGCACGCTCCCGGGCGCAAGGCATTCCCCGTCTTCGGCTTGGATGATCCGAAAGTGATCGACCCGAATGATGCTCCCGGGATTGGGGTCGTAGCAGTTGGCGAGCCGCTCGGATGCGGCGATGCGAACTTCGACCTCGTTTCCGCCCGGGTCTCGGCCGTAGCCGCCTTCGCCGACACAAAACCTCGCAGGCTGCCAATCGGGCCCAGTTGCGGGGAGGCGAGTCCACGAGCGATCGAACCCGACCGCCAGCCCATGCACGCCTTCGGCCTTGTAGTTGATCTCGACCACGAACGGATCGGCGCGCGGGTAGCTCGGCATGTCGACCACCTGGAGCAGGCTCGCGCCGTTGCAGAGCACGCTGTCGTCGAGATCCCCCTCGCCCGGGTCCAGGTCGCCGAGCTCTCCAGGGAGCACACGGGCGCCTTTGCCGTCCTCGTTAATCCAGGCGCCCGTGTCGATGACTTGCCGGAAGCCGGGATCTCGAATCAGCGCGTCGAACGCACACGGTTCGCCTGCGTAACCCGGTACACACGTGCAGGTATTGGGTGTCACGCCGGTGTCGCAGAACTCGTGTTCACTACAACCGCCGCACGTGCCGCCTTCCGGAGGCTCGGCGCACCGCTCACAGCCCTGCAACCACCCGCGAGCAAAGCGCAAACTGCGACCAAGGAAATGCAGGTGCTTCTTCGGACCGTCGGGATGTGTAAGCTCATGAGAGGCCAGTGAGGCTCGCTAAGTTGGATAGCCCGTGCATCCCGAAGATACCAGGTGTCGCCGTGATGGCGGCGTCGGGCCGGCCATGTGTGCCAACGGTGCATAATTACGTATAGACGACCACCGATAGACGAGAGACACTCCGCCCCCAGGTAGCGCGGAGCGGCCGGCAGGCTGCCCCGTCCCGCGCAAAGGAGAAAGGGAACTCGCTATGAAGGCTGCGATCATCACTCTGTCGGGCGCACTGGCCCTATCCGTGTTCGCCGCGGGATGTAAGAACGGGCCTGTCAAGATCGTGCCGGGGAGCATCGATCAGAGCGTGTCGGGTAGCAGCTTCATCATCGATGCCGATCCCGAAGGACGCATCACCACGATTCATCACATGATTGCGACAGGCGCCCCCGAAGACGCGCACATCGAGGCCCTTCTCGAATTCAAGACACACGGCGCAGCGGCGACCGCTGACCCGCGCTGCGACAAGAGGTTCCCCTATGGAGCGTCGCTCATCAGCATGACCTGGGTGCAGGTGTACGACGACGGTTCCGCGTTCACGGGCGCGGTCGAAACGAACTCGGTGGCGAACTCCGTCGTCTGCACGGACGGTCGCAACTTCTACCTCAATGCGAGGGGACCGATCGTCGAAGTGACAGGACCGCGATTCGAGAGCTTCGACAAGGGTACGTGGACGGTCCGAGCCAGAATTGGGCACGCGCTGACGACCGGCAGGGTGACCGCGGACTTCGTCGAGAAGCCCGCCAAGACCGACTGATAGCTCATCCTACTGGCCGCTGGCGCCGTATCAGCGTGAGTCCCACGACGAGCAGGCTCAGCCAGCCGGGCCAGTCGCCCACCTGGGCGTAGAGCGTCTGCCCGTGTAACATGTGGACGGTGGCGCGGAGGTTTTCACGGGTCCCAACGCGGGTGCTCGCCACGACTCGTCCTACCGGGTCGATGACCGCGCTCACGCCGCTATTCGTGGCCCGCACCAGGTAGCGCCGGTGCTCGACCGCCCGGAACTGCGCGAGCCGCAGGTGGATCCAAGGCTCGTGCGTATCCCCAAACCATCCATCGTTGGTGAGATTGATCAGGATGTGCGGGTTGGCGCCGGTCACCATCCTGCGGACCAAGTCTGGGAGCACGTCTTCGTAGCAGATCGGTGTGGAGATTCGCCACGGGCCAAGCGACAGGGGGGCCACGTGCGTTCCTGGTTCGAATCTGCCGCTGTTCGGCGACAGCGCATAGAGGCGCGGGAAACGGTCGCCAAACGGGATGTACTCGCCGAACATGGCAAGGCGAGTCTTGTCATAGGTCTGGCCGATGAAGCCGTCCTGATCGATCAGAAACACGCTGTTGTAGAGTCGGCCGTACTTTCCTTCGAATGCAAACGTCAGCCCACCGAAAAGAATCGGTGTTTTCAGATCCGCGCGCACCTCCTTCGCTAAGACGGGGAGTGCCCGCCCGAACCTCGGATAGTTGTAGGCGGACTCCGGCCAAACCAACAGGTCAAGCGGACCTTGCGCTTCGAGGTCCCGGCTCTGCTCGAGGTGCCGCCGGTGACCCTCTAGCATTTGCTCATGTTTCTCGAAGATGCCCATGTTGGCTTGCACGAGGCCGACTTCGATCGAGGGAGCCGCGGCGACCTCCGCGTCGACGCGTGCAATTCGGAATGCGCCGTAGAGGAGCGTGACCGCGACGAACCCGAACGCCGCGGCGGAGACTTCGAGCGGCATGGCTCGCGCTCCGCGCCGCCAGCGAATCGCTTCGAACACCACCAGGTTGACGATGCCTACGAGCAGGCTGACGAGCAGCGGTCCCCCGAGGTCGGCAGTTTGAACCAACAACGGCAGCTCGATGAGCGCGTTTCCCAGGTAGTCGGGAAATAGCCTCGGGAACAGCCACTCGGTCGCGATCAACGTGGAGAGGGCGGCGGTGGCTACGCTGCCTCCACGAGCGCGAATCCACAGGTACAGAAGTCCTTGGATCCCGTATTGAAGCCCGAGGTACATCGAGAACACCACGAAGAGCGCGGCATTGATCGGCGTGCCGAAGCCCGAGAATGCCTCGGAGAACTCGAACATCCAGTGGTAACCGCCGGCTATCCCGACAGTGCCGTAGAGCCAGCCGACGCCGAGCTTGGTTCCCCACGCTCGGTCGGCGATGATCTCGAGCGCAGCCCAGAGCGGGACCAAAGCCACCATCTCGAGCGGCCAAATCCCAAAACCCGCCCAACCGAGGAAGAGCATTACGCCACCCAAGGCAGACAGGCCGTAGGCGGAGAGTAGGGAATCCGTCGGCTTCATGAAGAACGCCGGACACAGCGTAGCGACTATCTGAAAACCAAACCAGCCTCGGGTGCCGCGATTGGAAGCGAGCGTTGACGGCCGCTTGGCAGTTGGAGTAGCGTCCCCTCCCGACATTGAGTTCGAGATGGGCCCCGATGATGCCAAGCGCCGACGCACGGGCGGGCGACTGCTGGTGCGGTGGTTCTGGATCGTGCCGCTTGGTTTCTATCTGCTCACCGTGAGCCGTACTCCCGGCTGGGTGGACGCCCCACTGCTCGCGCGGATGGCCCATCGCATGGAGTTGAGCACGTGGGTGAACAACCACAATCTGTTCAACCTCCTCGGTGGCGTCTGGCTACGGCTCACCCCGGAGTCGATCGAGCCGCACTATTCCTTGAATGTACTGTGCGCCCTGCTTGGCGCGATGACGGTCTACGTCGTCTTCCTGATCGGACTCTGCCTGACGCAGAACGCGTTCGCGTCCGTCTTGGGCGCGCTCGTCCTCATGGTGTCCCACAGCATGTGGTGGCACTCCACGATGCTCGAGGTGTACACGCTGAGCACGCTGCTTCTGACGATCCTCGTGCTGTTTGTCATTCGGTACGAACAGGGTCGACGGTTTGCTGACCTCTGCGTGGCAACCCTCGCCTTCGGGTTGGCCTGCTCGAATCACGTCCAAATGAGCCTCGTGGGTATCGGCTTCCTTGCGCTTCTGACGACGCGCGACTCGCGCCGGGGGGTCTTTCGAGCGACGAACCTGCTCGTCCTCATGGTCTGCTTCCTCTTGGGCTTTCAGCTCTATCTTTGGGTCTTCATATCGGAGCTGGTGACGTACCTGCCGTTCGTCGAGGACGCGGGGGCTCTGGTCACCACGCTTGGGGCAATGTTCGAACGGACGAGCGGCGCCGAGTTCAAACAATACATGTTCCCCCCCGGGCTCTCGATTCGCGAAAGGCTCTTCTGGTGGGGGTTCTACGGGGGGTTCTTCGTTTACAACTTCCCGCCGCCCTGGCTCTTGCTCGCTCCGGTTGGGCTGATGGCATGGCTGAAGAAGAAAGACCACCGCGTCTCGTTCGCTTTCCTCGCTATCGCCCTGGCGGCCCAAGTCGTCTGGTCCGCCAACTACTTCGTGTGGGACATGTTCGCCTTTTCGCTGCCCGCCTACGTGATGACCAGCATTCTCATCATCGTAGGTATTGATTGGGTTTATCGTCGGGGCTCTGGTCTGCGCACGCTCGTCTACGTCTTCACGCCGACCGTCCTGTTGATTCCGTGGCTATATGCGAGCGTTCCGGGTTGGATTTCCCGCAGTGAGCAGAGCATTGGTTTGCTCGACAGGATCCCACAATACGCGCAGGTGACCGCGTTCTGGAATCCGCTCGAGTACTTCTTCAATCCGAACAAGCGCTCGTATGACCGGGTCGAGAGGTATGCGGCTGCGATCCTTCCCGCGCTAGAGCCGCAAGCGTGCTTTTGGGGCAACGAGGCGACCATGTTCTACCCGCTCAAGTACTACTACCAGGACGTCTTGGGAGAGCGGGCCGACGTTTCGTACCAGCTCGTGTTCGGCATCATCGAAACCCAGGCCCAGCTCGAGTACCACGCCAGCACTATGCTCACGCACCTGACGCGAGGGTGTCCCGTGTACATCTCTTCACTCGGCTACCCAGAGCGCCAGGTTCTGAACTACGTGTACCACCGGCTGAGTCCGGGGGTTGAATTGGCGAGAATCACCCGCTTGTCACAGAACGAGATCGTCGAGAGCTTTCCCGACTATCGGTTTAGTGTCGTGGAGGTCGATCCGGTCGCGGGAGCTCGCATCTACAGGCTCGAACGGCGCTAGAGCGAAAACAATTACGTATGGACAAAGCAAGAGGGTGATGGTTTCATGGCGCCGTCCCGAAAGAAGGGGAGGCCATGAAGATACGAACGATACCACGACTTCTTGCGCTCCTTGGTCTCTGCGCCTTCGCGGTGCCCATCATGGGGTCGGGGACTGAGTGCCCCAAGCGATGCACCATCGAGGGCGCCGGATGCGCCACAGTTTGCGGGGCGCCGCTGACGTCCGGCACATGCGTTCTCGATGGTAGCGTACTGTTCTGTGATCCCATCGACGACCCGATCGACCCCAGCGACAACCCCATCGATCCCTTCGACGATGAGCTTTCCGCTCCCCCATCCGGGAGCGCATCACTTCAACTTCGGTTTTGAGAGCACTTGCTCCATTGATACTCTTGGCGACAGTCGTCGCCTGTCAGAAGGATTTGGTGGTTCCATCCTCGCCACCCGCGAACATCGAGGACTGCGCGCGGAAATGCGAGATACCGATCGACCCGGATGTATTTGTTCCGGGTAAGCCCCTCAGCCCAACGTTTGTCCTCTTGGACGTCAAGCTCGAGCTCCTGCCCGTTCCGCCTCAGACCCTTGGGCTTGCTGCAAATGAGGCGGCGTGGGAGGCGCGGCTACCCAATGGTGACGAGGCATTCTTTCTGCGCATCGGTGACGCGATCGAAGGACGGATTCGGATCGGGGGAAAGCTCTATCGCGTACGATCGAAAACCCGGATGACCGCGATGTTCGAGGTGTACGACGAAAACGAGTTCTACGAGCACGGGAAGACCGAGGCGCAGGGAGAAGGCATCTCGGTTCCCGATGCGTCAGGGACTCTTCCGCCGTCTGGTGGCGATGTTCAATGCGAGGATCCGATCGATCAGATCGATCTGTTGGTGCTCTACACTTCCGCCGCGGCCAAGGCCTCTGAAGCCGGTCCTACGGCTGCCGGAGATGGCATCGTTCCGATCATCAACGAGATCACGACCGCGGTTGAGCACACCAACTTGGTCTACGACTACAGCGGCGCCAAACACCGCCTGAACCTCGTCGGCACGGCGGAGGCCCCTGAGTTCCCGAACGACTGTATCGAGGATGCTTCGACTGGCGAGCTGGTGTGCGCCTGGAATGCAGGCAGGCTGCTCGGCGCACTCGCCAATCCCAATCGGGCGCAGGATTTTGGTCCGAAGGACTACGAGCTGGATCCGGCATTCAATCGGATTCATGCGCTGCGCGAGTCCTCGCGCGCCGATCTCGTCGCCTTGGTTTTTGAAGGACCGTCAGCGGAGGACTGCGGCATTGCGAAACAGCCCAAGCGGGCAGCTGGCGCCAGCACTCGACACCGAGCGTACTCGGTCGTCAAGCGCGACTGCTCGGTCGCCTACATGAGCTTCGCCCACGAGATCGGGCACAACTTGGGCGGAGGACACGACGGCAACGACTGCGGCGAATACAACTTGGAATACAATTGCGGCTACGCGGCGTCGTCGTGGCAAACCATCATGCACCGGAGGAAATCCTGCGGGGCGAAGCCGCCGACTACCGACGGCGGTGCCGGAGGCGCAGGGAGCGAAGTGGGCATGGGTGGCGCGGCTGGCGCGGGGGGTGAGCCAGAGTGCTGGCGCATCGCTCTTTTCTCAAACCCAGATGTCCAGTATCAGGGGCAAGACGCCGGGGTCGAGGACGCGGCTGACATGGTTCGCGTCTTCGAGGAGACCTCGGGACCGGTGAGCCGGTATCGTTGCAAACGAAGCGGCGTCGCCGCAAACGTGTGGATGAAGGACCATTGGAACGATGAAGGGGGGGAACCGAAAGACCTCGCGTCGGTGGGCAAGCCGATGTGGCAGTCGCCCTATATCTGGGTGAGGCACGAGGCGGATCCACAGCGACAGCACGAGCACAGCCACGAGAATCCGAAAGCGGGCACCAACTACGTCTACGTGAAGCTCCACAACAACGGGGACACGGCCGAGAGCTCTACGTTGGAACTCTACTACGCACCGGCCACCACGAACCTCGACGAGATCGAATGGAAGCCGATCGGCGTTCCTCAACCCTACACCGTGGGGCCAGAGCCGGGTGTCAAGGTGGTGGAGCTCGTTTGGGAGGACCCGGCCATAGTGAACGACGGCACCTACAGCCTGCTCGCGCGATGGAACATCGACGAGTCGCCTTTCGAGCAAGTCGTGACGTCGGGCGACCTCCAAGGCCTCGTTCGTGCCGACAACGACCTCATCTGGCGGAGCAACCACCTCATCGAGCTCATCGAGCCACCCGTCGAAGGTTCCATGTTCGCCATGGTGGGGGAACAGGAACCGGGTGACAGCTTTCTCCTCATCACGACGGACTCCATGACCGCGCAAGAGGTCGACTGGGAGGGGCTGGGCCCAGCGTTGATCGAGGTCGACCCTAGCTTCGATCACGGCGGACCCAACTTCGCTCCCGGTCTCAAGCGAACGGCCCCACGTGGCAAGTTCGAGCTCCCACTCGACGGAATCCCCAGGCTCATTGGGCCCTTCGAGCTCGGCCACCGGCAGCCCGCGGTCGTCAGGCTGAAGCTCCGGACCGACTCGAACGGCCCCAAAGATGCCGGCCTCCTGCTCACCAACCCAGCGCACTACGACATCACGTTCATGCAGTTGCGGTCCGAAGCGGTAAGACCGAACGGGACGCTCGATGGGACACCCTCGTCGGTGCTGGCGACGAAAGGGCTCGTCATCGGAGGCATTAGCTACACCTTGCGGATACTACCGAGCGGCTAGCCGCACAGCCAAGGTCGGAAGACGCACGGGCCGAGATGGGACAGCGCGTGCCGCGCGCGATGCGCTCGAGGAACGCAGCGCGCTGAGGAAGGTCACGGTGCCAGCCCGCGTCGAGGGCAAGGTATACGCTTGACCAAAGAGATCCTACCCGGGTCTGCTAGTCGTCCGCGAGGAAGTTCGCCTTCCACGGGCCGATGCCGGTGATCTGCAGCACTGCTGGTTCATCGGCGAGGACGAAATGGTGCGCGTCTTTGGCGTTGACGTAGTAGTCGCCCGGCCCGAACCAGGTGACGTTTTTGCGATCGATCTGGTCGCCGAAGCCCACGCCGACCTTTCCTTCCAAGATCGTCACTCGCTCATTGCGCGGGTGCCAATGGGGCTTCATCTCAAACTCGCTGCCGGTCCGAAATCGAACCGTAAACAGCATCTCTCGTTTGGGGTTACCTTCGAGAACTGCCATCTCGCAGCCAGCGGGGAGGGTGGGTGGACACGACACCCACGTGATCTCGTCCGCGCGTGAAGCGATTTGTGTTTCACCGGCAGGAAACCCCGCTTCCGTTACGCCTGCCTCGGGGCAGCTTGGCTTCGTCTGCGATGCGGCGCAGCCGAAACTGACGGTGAGGAGAGTCAGCGAGAGAAGGAGAACGGCGTATCGCATGACCGATGCGTACCCCGAGACTAGATGTCCTGGCAAGCGATCGAGCACGCTCTGCCACGAGCGTCTCTATCGGAGCAGAAACCGCTGGACCGGCGTCCCGTAACCCTTACTGCCCGTGTGCTGAGGCAGCGTCCTGAAACCGGGTGCCGCCGATGCTCGAGGCGCTCGAACGAGCGATCACTTTCGAGCTGGCTTGATGAATCGGAGGGTCATGCGGTCGCTCTCTCCGATCGCGAGGTACTTGGCCTGGTCTTTGTTGCCGAGGCGAAGCGTGGGAGGCAAGGTCCAGACGCCAGCTGGGTGATCCGCCGTGTCCTTCGGGTTGGCGTTGACCTCCGAGCTCGCAACGAAACGAAAGCCGACGTTCTTGGCGAGCATCTTGATGTGGGACTCCGTGACGTAGCCGCTCTTCACCATTTGCTCGCGACTGGTGCCCTTCGGGGCGCGATGCTCCACGACGCCCAGCACTGCGCCGGGCTTCAACGCGGCGAAGATGGCCTCGAACATGCCGGGCGCGTAGTCGCCTTTCATCCAGTTGTGAACATTGCGAAACGTGAGCACCATATCGGCGCTTCCC